>CAZEYC010000046.1:0-6229 GCA_964516965.1 uncultured Alphaproteobacteria bacterium
CTCAGTTTCTGCCCTTTCCGCGTATTTCCCAAAATCATCTTTAGGAGTGATCTCCTGCTCATACTGGGCCAAAAGGTCAGCGGCATTTTCACCATAATGTCCACCGTCCTCATCAGCGACTACACCTTCCCAGTAGCCAAGATTAGCATAGTTGGTCCAATCAAAATTTTCTTTGCTGTAGAAATTTCGGCCCCAGTGGTATACACCCGCTGGCCGATAGCGAGTAATAACGGTACCGTGTATACCTGCTTCTGCATTTTTGGTTACAACATTTATTATTCCAGATTGCGCGGTACCATACTCTGCATTATAGCCGCCTGTCAGTACAGATATTTCCTGAATGGTCGATATATTGATGCCTCTATAATTATCGGACGTGATACCAGTGTTAAGGCTCACATTATCCAGTACATACACACTCTGAGTGAGATCACCACCTCTAAAATGGCCATTCTGCACGCCTGCCTTAGTTTCTATAGCTTCAGTTACGGTTCTAACAGTTCTTCTATCGAAATCTTCACTGGTTACCAGTTGTTCCGTTGCGGTTAAATCTTTCTGGATGATTGGCCTTTCAGCAGTAACGGTGATAGCAGCACCTTCAATGGCTCCGGATGTAAGACTGAAATCACCGTTGGTTGTCTTATCAGCAGCTACTATCAACCCTGCTAGGGTAACCGATTCATAACCAATGTAGGATGCTGTAATACTGTATGATCCCGCAGGTACGTTGATAATAAAGTAGGTTCCATCTACGCTTGCACTGGCGCCCAGTCCTGTCCCATCAATAACAACATTTGCACCGGCCAAACCATCACCCGTGGATTTATCAACAATCTTTCCTGTTATTTTGCCTACCGTACCAGCTGAGATAAAGCTCATCAAAACTAATATGGAGACAAACTTTTTATATTTGAGGTTAGGGGAAATGATTTTCATTATAATAACTCCCTATTTTATCTTTTTATTAGAAACAGCCAAGAAAACTTAAAAATGAATTACTAAGTGGTGAATCTTTGAACAATCGTTTATCCTTGTTATCATTCCCGCGATTCTATTTACAGAGAAACTAATAAGCAAGTACTTTTTCAAAGAGGTTAATCTAGATTATATAAATAAATCACGTTCTTATAAGATTTTAATCATAAAAGAGTCACAATTTATTTTTTAAACCCTACTTTTACGAGTATATTATTATATAATTCATCCATTTGATAGCAATAAAACATTCAACTTGTTTTATAAAAACCTCAAATCAATAGCATTTAAGCGGGTTAATTGTTTAAAATAGTTGTGCAATTGCGCAGTTTACATTGTGAAATATTAAAAACTACATTAAAATTAAGGTTGCAAAATTTATTAATTTCAAATGAAGAACACTTGATTTAACCATATCAACCAATGGGCATTTTATTCAAATCTAATTAATAATAATTATGAAAAAACCAAGCCTAAAAGATATAGCAAAAATAACAGGTGTATCTCCTACTACTGTTTCTCGCGTGCTAAATGGGAAAGCGAAAGCCTACCGCATAAGCCTTCAAACCAATGAACTTGTAGTTCAAACAGCATCTGAAATAGGATATATTCCCAACCAAACAGCCAGAGGGCTCCGGTTAAAAAAATCCCACACTATAGGACTTATTCTCCCAAATATAACTAATCCTTTTTTCTCTCGGATTGCATGTGCAATAGAGAATGCGGCCCGCAGCAGTGGTTTTTCAATCATACTTACTGATTCTCAACATGATCAGAATCTAGAAATTGAGTCCATTAGAATGCTAATGAGTAGAAACGTAGATGGATTAATTGTACTCCCTATGGGGCAAGATGAAAATCACCTAATACTCGTTGTTGAATCAGGAATACCATTAGTTATAGCTGACCGTTATTTCCCTGATTTGAATTGCCCCCAAGTTATTTCTGATAATTATCAGGGTGCATTTAACGCTACCGAACATTTGATTGATAACAGTCATAAAAATATTGCCTGTATTCAGGGTAGGCAAAATACATCCGTTAATAATGAACGCTTAAAAGGATATAAAGATGCGATGGAAAAGCATCAACTAAAGGTGGAAAGTACATTTATAGTGGGGGATGATTTTGGCACAAAAAATGGATATGTAAGCATGAAAATTTTACAAAGCAACCACCCCAGACCCACAGCTATTTTTGCATTTAGTAATCTAATTGCCCTAGGTGCACTCAAGGCTATGAGGGAAAACAATATGGAATTCCCCCATGATATATCCATGGTCTCTTTTGATAACGACCAACCACTTTTAGAATACCTTGCCACTCCTATAACCACCGTTGCGCAACAAACGGATGAGATAGGACAAATCGCATTTAAATTATTAATGACATTGGTCAATAATAATGAAGAAAAAACAGATGTTTTCGATAAAGAACCCAAAATAGTTACTCTTCCCACCAAAATAATCAAACGTGAATCTGTCACTAGACCCAAAAGCACACTTAGTAAAAGTCATATACAATGATATTATACATTAATTAACATTTAATAGAATCCATGGGAAACATTACGGTTATAGGAAGTTCTAATACTGATTTGATTATGCAGGTAGATAAAATTCCAGGCCCTGGTGAAACTTTATTAAGCAACCAATTTTCCATTGCTGCAGGTGGCAAAGGTGCGAATCAGGCAATAGCGGCAGCGCGTGCAGGTGGTAATGTTACTTTTATAGCCTGCATCGGAACCGATAATTTTGGCGATAACGCGGTTGAAGGTTTTAAAAAGGAAAACATTAATACTTCTTTTATAAAAAGAACTAATGATGTCCCTTCCGGTATAGCTTTAATATTTGTTGACACCAATGGTGAGAATAGTATTGGTGTTGCACCAGGATCAAATTTTGAATTAACACCAAAAAACATAGATGATTCATTTGATGGTATATCCGATACCGATGTTTTCCTATCTCAATTAGAAATTCCAATTGAGACTGTGGAACATGGCGTTAGTATTGCTAGACAACAAGGAAATATTTATATCTTAGATCCGGCCCCAGCCGAATTACTTAGTGATGATTTACTGAAAAATATTAGCATAATCACACCGAATGAATCAGAAGTGGAAAAACTCACTGGTATAATTGTGACTGATGAAACCAGTGCAAAATCAGCGTGCGATAAACTTCATGCTCGGGGTACGGATACAATAATCTTAACAATGGGGAGTAAGGGCGCTTTTCTGTTAAATAGCACCCACAGCTGTCTGTTACCAGCATATAAAGTTGATGCTGTTGATACAACCGGTGCTGGTGATGTATTTAATGGTACACTGGCAAAGGCACTCTCAGATGGTGTAGGCATCAAAGAAGCCATAGAATTCGCAAATGCTGGAGCTGCATTATCAGTGACCAAACTTGGTGCACAAACATCTGCTCCAAAAGAATCAGAAATAAGAGCATTTTTAGTTTAGGCGGATCCAATAAAGGAGGGTATGACCCTGATCATTATTGGGTGCAATATATTAAGATGATCATATAACTCAGCATCAGTTCTATTATTTTGCTGAAAAATCAAAAATATCTTTCGAAATCCATCCTAATAGTTTTAACTATGGTATTCTATTGTAATGGTTGTTCAAAGAATACTATTTTAACCCAAAGGCAAAAAAATATTTTCGTATCATCTGAAGGGGATGATTCAAATCCAGGAACCATTACAAAACCCTGGAAAACCCTCGAGCGAGTTAATCAGCACTCTTTTAGTGCTGGCGATACAATTTTTTTTTCGAATAATTCTAACTTTAGCGGTGGTCTAGTTATCTCTGATTCAGGCACCAAGGGAAGCCCAATAGTCCTTACATCTTACGGGAATGGACATGCTCCCAGATTTAATAATCCGGACATAAATATTTTAAATGGTAATATGGTTCAAATCCGAGGTGATTATATAATAGTCGATGGATTCTATTTTCATGATGGAGTCTCGGTGACGAAAGAAGATACTATCAATGCTCGGCGCATCGGTGCTGTTTATATAACCCCAGGTGCAGATCATAATATAATTAAAAATTGTGAAATGTTTGATTGTCCAGTGGGAGTTCAGAGCTATGGACAACACAACTTAATAACAAATAACTATATACATGATTGTAATCGTTTTCTATCGGAACCCAGCTGGGGGCCTGTTGGGATAATGGTCGCAACATCCAATCATGAAATCTCTTACAATCGAATCACCAATTATACAAACTCAGGTGGCACATATGGTGCGGACGGGGGTGCAATTGAAATTGATAATGATGACTACCATAAAGAGAATATCTATATTCATCATAACTGGTCGATCGGGAATCAAGGATTCCTTGAAATTATTGGTTGGGAAGATTTATCTGTAATAACCCAAAATGTTCGGGTCTCTTATAACATCAGTGATGACTACCAACAGTTTATTTTTTTCTGGTCTGGTAGAAACTGTCTTGTTGAAAACAATACCGTAATATGTACCCGCCCACAAAATAGTCGAGTCAGAGTAGTGTTCAGTTTCTTTGATAAAAACAATATTATTCGTAATAATATTTTTGTTGTATCAAATAATTTGCAGGTATTCACTGGAACCAATGTTTATGGTGCTGAACTCTATGATGAACAAATTTATAGTAACAATCTATATTGGAGCTCTGATGAAGCTCAGTCAGATCCGTGCGGCCTGCCTCTAGGTGAAGGTGACATAGTTGGTGACCCAGGTTTTGTTGATATAGATAATCTAAACTTCAACCTAAATAATACCAGCCTTGCAATTGACGCAGGTATGGATTTAGGATACAAGCTAGACTTCGAGGATAATACTGTGCCAACCGGATCCAGCCCCGATATTGGCGCATTTGAATATAATGACAACTGAAATTTTTGTATACATGATACAATTTTCAGCTCCTTAGATTCAATATAATTAATCATTGCTGAGAAAACTAATGGTGACTTTACCAAATGAAATAAATAAATATCAAAGGCCTTTCATAGAGTTCAAGGATCATCAATTCTATATTCATATCCTTACACAAGATAGATTGTATGATGCACATAGCTTTAATATAATATCACAAAAGAATGGAATTGATGCTGTTGCAAAAAGTTTATCATTTGGAGATGGGACCCAAAGCGATGAAGGGTCTATAATACTTAAACTAAGAACGGGGCACCATAATAGGGATATAAGTTGGATGGTTAGCGTCAAATCCCCGCGTTTGATAAAAGGGATCAAGGTCGAAATAACGAATATTCCATTCAAGAGTTTAATTAATCCTTTTGGGCAAAAAATTCATATCGATGATGGCAGTGGATACGCATCAGCATTCCCCGCAGGTGTTTATCCTAGCAGGATACTGCCTACAAGCGGTATTGAGGATCAAGGCTCCTGGCTGCCAACAGCGTTAGCACAGTTTATGTTAATTAATGCGCCTAATAATACCATATTATTACGCAGCGAAGACTATCCTCCTCAGTTCAAACGATACTGGTTCTTTAGAAATGGGGAAAAGATAAACCTTATTACCTATACTGAAGCAAATGCATCAGAAAAGGATAAGGTTTTTTCAACTCCCCACTATTTTCTTGAGAATGTTGATAGCATAGCTGATGGTATAAAAAAGCATGCAACCTGGATGAAAAATGCCTACAGCCTCGTACCCTTTGATGATAGAGGAGATGTCCCCAAATGGGTGAAAAATATTTGTTTAAACCTTACTTTCCATTGCCTCGCAACAGATGGCGCAATCTTAAATACTTTTTCCACTATAGGAGAAAAATTAGAGGAAACAGCAAAATTTTTTGACCCAAACCTTACACACATTCACATAGTTGGATGGGATGGCCAATGGGACTATACCTGGCCAAATCTGACCCCTGACCCACTTCTAGGTGGAGAACAGGGATTAAAGCAGCTAGTAAATAAGGCACACACATTTGGCTACCATTTAGATTTACACATGAATGTTATGGGCCTAAGCTATCGAAATCCCGATTATGATAAAATAAAGCACTTTCTAGTTCACCAAGTACGAGACGTCCAAGATAGGAGGGTTGACTGGGAATATGATTGGGATGGAGATGAAGTGGATGAAAAAATATTTGCTTACATTTCACCAGATTATAAACCCTGGCGGAATTATCTTATTGGCCAGATACTTAAGGTCGTAAACAAATACCATATAGATAATGTTCATCTGGATCAGGCTACAACCATTATCAATGACAGC
>CAZEYC010000047.1:0-6211 GCA_964516965.1 uncultured Alphaproteobacteria bacterium
TTGGCAATATAAAAATAATATTAATATTCAAGAAGGAAAAAAATATAAATGGATTAGAGAATTAGTTGAAATTGTTGAAAGTTCACATGAACCTGATGATTTTCTTGAAAATACAAAATTAGAAATTTTTAAGGATCAAGTATTTTGCTTTACACCTAAAGGTGACTTAATTTCCTTGCCTGAGAAATCTACACCAGTAGATTTTGCTTATGCTGTTCATTCAGAATTAGGAGATATATGCATAGGCGCTAAGATTAATGGAAAAATTTCGCCATTAAAGACAGATTTAAAAAATGGCGATCAAGTTGAAATTTTAACTTCTAAATTTCAGAATCCATCACCAAATTGGGTACATTCTGTTCAAACTACCAAAGCTAAAAGTAGAATTAAAAAATTTATAAAAGCTAAAGAATTTGCTGAATATTCAAGTTTAGGATTAAAAATTTTAAAACATATTTTTCTTAAAAATAAAAAAAAATTTAATGAATTATTTGTTAAAAAAATTTTATCTTTATTTAATTTTTCAAAAATTGAAGATCTATATTTTAATATAGGTAAAGGAAATTTTGATTCATTAAATGTTATTTATGCTATTTACCCTAGCCTTAAGAAATTAAAAAAAAATCAATTTGGAGAAACAAAAAAAACTAGTGGTAAAACAACTATACCACTAAAAGGTCTATTGCCAGGTGTTGCTTTTAATTACGGAAAGTGTTGTTACCCTTTACCAGGTGACAGTATTATAGGAGCGTTAATAAAAGGTCACGGAATAACTGTTCACACAACTGATTGTATTGAACTTGGTAAAAAAAAATATGAAAGTAAAAATATACTTGATTTGTCATGGGATAACAAAAAAGTTAAATTAGAAGACTATGTTAGTAGAATTAAGATTATAATTTTTAATGAACCTGGAAGTTTAGGAGAAATAGCTTCAGCAATAGGAAATAATAAAGGAAATATAATTAATTTAAAACTCACATCTAGAAAAAAAACTTTTTTTGAAATGCAAGTAGATGTTAAAGTTAAAAATTTAAAACATATTACATATATTATTGCTGCTATTAGATCTTTAGAAACAGTTTCTTCGGTTGACAGAGTTAAAGGAGAAGATGAAAATGAGTTCTAAAATAAGATTAGGTGTAAATATTGATCATGTTGCAACTCTAAGAAATGCTAGAGGAGGTTTGCATCCAGATCCTATTAAAGCAGCGTTAATTGCGCAAAATGTAGGAGCTGATAATATTACTGCACATTTAAGAGAAGATAGAAGACATATTTCTGATATAGATATAAAAAAACTTATGCAAATACTTAAAATTCCTTTAAATTTAGAAATGGCGTCAACTAATGAAATGGTAAATATAGCATTAGCTTTAAATTTAAAAAGAGTTTGCATTGTTCCAGAAAAAAGAAAAGAAATTACTACTGAAGGCGGATTAGATTTAAAGAAAAATAAAAAGAAATTATTTCCTTTAGTAAAAAAATTGTTAAAAAAAAATATTAAAGTTTCTCTTTTTATAAACCCATATATTGATCAAATTAAGATTGCAAAACAATTAAATGTTTTTGCAGTTGAACTTCATACAGGTTTATATTGTCAAAGAAACAAAAATAGAAATGAAGAATATCAAAAAATAAAAAATTCAGCAAGATTTGCTGTTGAAAATAATTTAGAATGTCACGCAGGTCATGGAATTAATTATAATACAGTTGGAAAAATATCTAAAATTTATGATATTAGTGAATTAAATATTGGTCATTTTATAATTGGTGAATCTATTTTTTGTGGATTAAAAGAATCAATAATTAAAATGAAAAGAAAAATTAATAATTCTAGAAAAAATGTAATTCTAGAAAAATCAGCTTAGTAAAATGATTTTTGGTATTGGCATAGACATTTTAAAAATTTCGAGAATAGAAAAGATTTTAAACAAGTACGGTAAAAATTTTTTAAAAAAAGTTTTTACTGATATAGAAATAAAAAAAAATACTAGTTTTGTTCATAAAGAAAATAAATTTGCTAAATCTTTTGCAACAAAAGAAGCTTTTGTTAAAGCTTTAGGCACCGGATTTAGGGAAGGGGTTTCTTTTAAAGATATAGTTCTTAAAAATTATAGTAATGGTAAGCCTTATTTATTATTATCTGATGGGGCAAAAAAACAATTGGTTAAAAAAACTCCTGAAGGTTATAGATCAGTTATTAACATTTCTGTTTCTGATGAAGAAGATTATGTTGTTTCAAATGTAATTATAAGCTTTCAAAAAAAATAAAAAATATGCAGTTATCTATAATTTTATTAATACTTGTTGTCATATATATTATTTTTACTAGTAAAGATAAATGGGAAGCCTTTAAAATAATTATTTCAGCAGGAACAATTGCAATTTTAATCAGAACATTACTTTTTCAACCATTTAACATACCTTCAGGATCAATGATTCCAACTTTATTGATTGGAGATTTTATTTTTGTATCACAATATAAATACGGTTATAGCAAACATTCTCTTCCTCTTTCTTTGCCATTAATAAAGGATAGAATTCTTAAAAAAATACCAAAAAGAGGAGATGTTGTTGTTTTTAAGACTCCTAGAGATAATAGAACACATTACGTAAAAACTTTAGTGGGGTTACCTGGTGATGTAGTTCAAGTTCAAAAAGGTATAGTTTATATAAATGATGAAGAAACAAAAAGATATAAAATAGATCCTGAATATTATATTGAAAATAAATATGTGATTGATAAAGATTATGTTGAAATATTTTCTAATGGACAAAAACATATTGTAAGAGAATTACAAGATAATGGTTCTGCTGACAATACAATAAAATTTACAGTGCCTAATGATCATTTTTTTATGATGGGAGACAATAGAGACAATTCAACAGACAGTAGAGCTTTAGGCTATGTAGGATTTATTCCATTTAATAATTTAGTTGGAAAAGCAGAAATGATTTTTTTTTCAATTGATAAAAGAAATTTTAAAATTAACAAATTTTGGAATTGGAAGATTAGATTTGATCGCATAGGCAAGATTATAAACAAAAATGTAAATAAATATTATGAAAATTGAAGAATTTGAAAAAAAAATTAATTATAAATTTACTAACAAAAAACTTCTTAATACAGCATTAACACATGCAAGTTTTAACAAGAAAAAAAAAGATTATTCATCTTACGAAAGATTAGAATTTTTAGGCGATAGGGTTTTATCATTAGTTATTGCTCAGGATTTATTTCTTAAGTTTCCCAAAGAAGATGAAGGAGCTTTGTCAAAAAGACATGCATATTTAGTTTCAAAAAGTATTCTTATTGAAGTTTCTACAGATATAAATATCAAAGAAGCGCTTAAATCATTTTCAGCTAAAAATCTCAACCCACAAATACAAACAAATAGTTCAATCTTTGGAGACATATGTGAAGCATTAATTGGGGCAATATATTTAGATAGTGGTTTAATAGAAGCTAAAAAATTTATTAAGAAATATTGGACAAAAAAAATAAATAAAAACATTAATCCTCCAAAAGATCCAAAATCATTACTTCAAGAAATAGCGCAAAAAAAAGGTCTTAAACTTCCAAAATATAATTTAAAATTAAAAACAGGTCCTTCTTATAGTCCTTTATTTGATGTTGAAGTTTTATTAACTGGATTTAAAAAATTTACTGCTAGGGGAAAAACAATAAAAATTGCGCAATTAAATGCTGCAAATAATTTATTAAAATTTATGAGAGAAAAAAAAATTATTTAATCAAATGCAAATTAGCGATGAAGCAATAATTCTTAAAAAAAAAAAATATAGAGAAAGTTCATTATTAGTTACTTTTTTTTCTTTAAACTATGGTTTAAACACGTCTTTGGTTAAAGGAGTTTTAAAAAAAAATTTTGGAATTTATGAAATTGGAAACAGAGTTTATATAAAATGTAATTTTAGATTAGAAGAACAGCTATGGAATTGTAAGTTTGAATTAATAAAAAATTATAGCGTCGATTTATTTAATAAAAATATTAAATTAAATGCATTATTAACTATATGTTCGTTAATTAATTTATGTTTACCTAGCAGACTACCTCAAGTAAAAATTTATAAAAATACTTTAGATTTATTGGATAATTTAATTTCAAAAGATTGGATTAAAAAATATATTTTTTGGGAATTATTAATTTTGTCTGAAATAGGATATGGGCTTGATTTAAAAGAATGCACAGTAACTGGATCAAAAAAAAATTTATTTTATGTTTCACCTAAATCTGGTAAAGCAGTCTCTTATTCAATTGCTAAAAAATATGAAAAAAAATTATTAAAATTGCCAAATTTTTTAATTAATCCATCATTAAAGCCAAATAATGAAACTATTAAGTCAGCTTTAGATTTAACTGGTTTTTTTCTTAATAAATATTTAAAAAAGTTTAATAATAGAAGTTTACCTTTTTATAGAAAAAGCATAATAGTATAAAAATTGGAAATTTTAGAAAAAATAATAATTATTATTGAAAATTTTACGAAAACGGTTGGTAGAACTGTATCATGGTTGATAATAATAATGGTATTAGTTGCATTATCTGTTGTTATTCTTAGATATTTTTTTAACATTGGCTTTGTTTGGATGCAAGAAATCTATGTTTGGTTCCATGGAATAGTTTTTTTATTTGGTGCCTCTTACACCTTAATGCATGACAAACATGTAAGAGTAGATATTTTTTATAGACCAATTAGTGAAAAAAAAAAAGCTTTTATAAATTTAATTTTCTCAATTTTATTTATTTTGCCTTTTATTTTTATAATTTCTAAATATTCAATTCCTTATATATTAAAATCTTGGATTAGTTTAGAAAGATCTCGAGAAGCTGGTGGGTTACCATTTTTGTATATTTATAAAACATCTTTAATCTTTTTTTGTTTTTTATTATTTTTTCAAACCATTGCTTTAATCTTTAGATGTTTATTAGTTATTTCTAATAAAAAAAGTAAAATTTTTTTTAATTTAAAATATTAAACAGTATGACTGGACAAACATTAAGCATATTAATGTTTATTATGACATTTTGTCTTTTGTTATTTGGTTTTCCTGTAGCATTTACTTTAGCAGGAATTTCAATTTTATTTGCTTTTTCTGCTTCTTTATTGGATTTATTAAGTTCAAATTATCTTGCACTTATTCCATCAAAAATATTTGGCACTATGACAAATGAATTACTTGTCGCTGTTCCTTTGTTTATTTTTATGGGGATATTTCTAGAAAAATCTAAAATTGCAGAAGAAGTTTTGGAAACAATAGCTGATTTGTTTGGCAATGTAAGAGGAGGATTAGGATTCTCTGTAATTATAGTAGGGACACTTCTTGCAGCTTCCACCGGAATCGTAGGAGCAACTGTTGTCACTATGGGTTTGTTAACTTTACCAACAATGTTAAAATGGGGTTATGATAAAAAATTAGCCTCAGGTCTTATATGTGCATCTGGAACATTAGGACAAATTATTCCACCCTCAATTGTATTGATTTTACTTAGCGATGTCTTACAAGGTGCTTATAGTCAAGCTCAATTATTGAAAGGAAAAATTCCTACTAATCCAATATCTACTGTTGATTTATTTGCAGGAGCTTTAATACCAGGTTTAATACTTGTTTTTTTTTATTGCTTATGGCAATTAATTTTAATATTTGTTAAACCTGAAACATGTCCTCCAATTTTACGTAAGAATAAAAAAAAAAATAGTAATCCAATTATAATTATTATGCTTCCGATATTTTTAATAATCGCTGTCTTAGGTTCAATATTAGCAGGTATCGCAACTCCAACTGAAGCAGCATCGGTAGGATCATCTGGTGCTATATTATTAAGTTATATAAAAAAGAGATTTTCTATAAATCATTTAAAAGAAGCAATGATAGAAACTATGAGCATTAGTTCTATGATTTTTTTAATTCTTATAGGAGCAAAATTATTTTCTTTAGTTTTTATAGGGCTTGAAGGAAGAGAGACTATAAGTACTTTTTTCGAAACTATTCCTGGTGAGTCTTTTGGAAAAATGTTTTTTTTAATGATTTTGCTTTTTTTATTAGGATTTTTTTTAGATTTTATACAAATAATATTTATCATAATTCCAATAATTGGACCAATTATTTTACAGTTAAATATTGATCCTTTGTGGTTTGGTATCATGATTGCTGTTAATCTTCAAACTAGTTTTTTAACGCCACCAT
>CAZEYC010000048.1:0-6122 GCA_964516965.1 uncultured Alphaproteobacteria bacterium
TAGATTTGTTTTTTAATATTTTAATTAAGTTAGGAGCATTATATTTTCCTTTACGGAATTTTATTAAATGGCAATCTCCATCAACAGTTGAGATTTGAAGCAGACAAAGTCTGTCATTATTTATATTCAATCCCATTGTTTCAGTATCGATTGCAATTGATGTTCCCAAATTTAAGTTTTTAGGTATATCATCATTATATAATTTGATATTTTTTTTAAATTTTTTGACCATGTTTACAAATGGTATTGTATAAAAAAAAATCAATAAAAATAAAATTTTTTTATTATTTTATTACTAATGGCAAAGTTAAATAATTTAACAATTACAGTATTTGGTGGCACAGGATTTCTAGGCAGACACCTAGTTAAATATTTATGTGAAACCGAATGTTTAGTGCAAATTCCTACACGAAACGTTGCTAAATCTTATTTTCTTCAGACATCTGGTGATGTTGGACAAATTACATCTATACCGTGCAATTTTTCTAACTCACAAGATATAAATAAGGTAATAAAAAATTCAGACATTGTTATTAATTTAATTGGAATTTTAAATGAAAAAAGAAAAGGAGAATTTGATTATGTGCATTTTGATATTGTTAAGAAAATTATTGATTCGTGTAATTTACTAAAAGTAAAAAAATTAATACATTTATCGGCTATCGGTTCTGAAGAAAACAAAAATTCTCTTTATGCACAAAGTAAATTAAAAGCTGAAAGATACATTCTAAAAAATTTGAAAAATTCATATATTATCAGGCCAAGTATTATTTTTGGTCCAGAAGATAATTTTTTTAATTTATTTGCTAAAATGAGTTTGTTTAGCCCAATCCTTCCTTTAATCATGGGAGGAAAAACTAAATTCCAACCAGTTTATGTTGAAGATGTATGTTCTGGTATAGTTGAAATAATAAAAAAAGATAATATAAAAAAATATATATATGAATTTGGCGGACCAGATGTTTATTCTTTTAAAGAATTATTGCAAATTATTTTAAAAGTAATTAATAGAAAAAGATTTTTATTATACATTCCAAAATTTATTGCCGTACCAATGGCAAAAATTTTAAGTCTTTTACCGTATCCTTTATTAACACTAGATCAATTAAAACTTTTAGAAAAAGATAATGTAGTATCCAAAAAGCATTTAACTTTTAAAGATTTAAATATAAAGCCTGTATCTTTAGAAATTGTAATTGAAGATTATTTAAAAAGATTTACAAAAAAAAGATTATCATTTTAGTAAAAAATAAAAATGAATAATAATGAAATTATAATTCTGTAAATTGCAAAAAAAGTTAAATTAATTTTTTTTAAAATTTTTAAGAAGAAATCAATAGTAACTAAAGCAAAAATAAAACTTAAAACAAATGCTATGAAAATTTCTATCCAATAGAAAGATGATGTTTTATTGATTAAATCTATAATTATAATAAAAGACGCTGCTGAGATTGTTGGAATTGATAAATACATTGAATATTTTGTAGCTATTAATCTATCAAATCCTAAAAATCTTGCAGCAGAAATACATACTCCTGCTCTACTAGCTCCAGGAATTAACGCTAATATCTGAAAAAAACCTATCACTAATGCATGAAAATTTGTTAAATCTTCAATTTTTTTATTTATTTTTGTTCTATCTGATATGAATAAAATTATTGCGAAAAATATAGTTGCAAAAATAAGTATAGGAACAGAATAGAGAAATTTAATTGGATATATCCGTAATATAAAGCCAAAAACTATAATTGGCAAAGTGCTAAAAAAAATATTTGTTAACATTCTTTTTTCAAAATTATTGTTTTTCTTATAAAATGAAACAAAACCAAAAATAAAATATTTTTTTATATCTAACCAAAAATATTTAATAACAGCTAAAAGAGTGCCAAAATGGGCTGCTATTACTAAAGTTAAATTAACATCATTCCAATTAAATATTTTGTTCAAAAATAAAATATGACCAGAAGAACTTATGGGTAAGAATTCTGTAATGCCTTGAACAACCGAAGTTAAAAAAATTTGTAATAAATTCTCGGGATTCATAAATACAATTATATAGTCAATAAATTTTAATAATATGACAGTTAAACTGACCTAAAATCTGTTGATTTTCCTAGGTTTTTTAAAAAAAATCTAATATTTACATATATAAATCAAAACTATTTACTATAGTATTTATCTATGACAACAAAACTTTTACAATTTGTTAACAAAAAAAAATTAATGCCAGAAAAACGAAACAGTTCTCTTCGTTTAAAGGATTTTAAGGAAATTTATAAGCAATTTGATACTCAAGAAGCAAAGAAACAAGCCTCAAGATGTTCTCAATGCGGTATTCCTTTTTGCCAAGTTCATTGTCCTGTGCAAAATAATATTCCTGATTGGTTAAAATTAGCTGCAGAAAATAGGTTGGAAGAAGCTTATGAAATATCGCAATCTACCAATAACTTTCCTGAAATTTGTGGAAGTATTTGTCCTCAAGACAGATTATGTGAAGGAAATTGTGTTATAGAGAAAGGTTTTGAATCTGTGACAATTGGAAGAATTGAAAAATATATTACAGATGTTGCATGGAAAAAAGGTTGGGTTAAACCAGTAAAGCCTCCAAAAGAAATTGGTTTATCTATAGGCATTATTGGCTCAGGTCCAGCTGGCATGGCGGCTGGAGAACAACTAAGAAAAAAAGGTTACCAAGTAGAAATTTATGATAAATATGACAGACCAGGAGGGTTATTAATTTATGGCATACCCAATTTCAAATTAGAAAAAGAAGCTGTAAAAAGAAGAACAGAAAATTTAAAAAAAAGTGGAATAAAATTTCATAAAAATTTTACTGTAGGTTCGACAAAATCATTCGATTATTTAAAGAAAAAACATGATGCACTTTTGATTGCAACAGGAGTTTATAAACCAAGAGAAATTGATATATCAGGCAATAAACTTTTAAACGTCGTTCCAGCATTAGATTTTTTAATTTCAAGCAATAAAAAATGTTTGGGAGACAAGGTTCCAGATTTTGATAGCGGAAAATTAAATACGAAAAATAAAAATGTAATTGTCGTTGGTGGTGGTGATACTGCAATGGATTGTGTAAGAACTTCTGTAAGACAAGGAGCAAAAAAAGTTATTTGTTTATATAGAAGAAATAAAGAAAATATGCCAGGTTCTATAAGAGAAGTTTTCCATGCAGAAGAAGAAGGCGTTAATTTTTCTTGGTTGTCGACACCATTAAAAATTAACGGGAATAGTAAAGTAGAAACAATTGAAGTAGCTAAAGTAGAACTTGGAAAACCAGATTCTTCTGGTAGAAGCTCTCCTAATGTTTTAGTTAATGACACGTATAAATTAAAGGCAGACATTGTTATAAAAGCTTTAGGTTTTGACCCTGAGCCATTACCAAAATTATTCAACTGTGAAAATTTACAAGTAACTCGTTTGGGAACAATAAAAATTGATTACAAAACAATGATGACAAATTTACCAGGTGTTTTTGCAGCAGGTGATATTGTTAGAGGGGCATCATTAGTTGTATGGGCAATAAAAGATGGCAGAGATGTTGCTAAGTATATGGACTCGTATTTATCAAAATTAAACAAGAAGGAAGTTTTGTCTAAAAGTTTTGCTTATAAATAAAATTACAAAAAAAGAAAATGGAAGAATTAGATAATTGGAAAAAAAATAAATTATTACTGACTAAACACGGAGTATATAAACAATCATTTGAACATGATAATTGTGGAGTGGGTTTAGTTGCTGCTATAGATGGTACTCCAAAAAGGAGCATAGTAGATGCTGGAATAACAGCATTAAAAGCAGTGTGGCACAGAGGAGCTGTTGATGCAGATGGAAAAACTGGAGATGGAGCTGGTATTAAGATATCTTACCCTCAAGATTTTTTTAAAAATTATATTAGATCATTAGGAATAACACCATCCAAAAATAATTTGGCAGTTGGAATGATTTTTTTACCAAAAAATAATATTTCAGGACAAGAAATATGTAGAACTATTGTAGAAAAAGAAATTTTAAGATCAGGAAATAAAATTTATTGTTGGAGATCTGTTCCTGTTAATCTGGATGCTATAGGAAAAAAAGCAAATGAAACTAGACCTGAAATAGAACAGATTTTTTTTGAGAACACAAAAAATGTACCAGAACAAGATTTTGAAAAGACATTATTTTTTGTAAGACGAAGAATAGAAAAACAAATTCCAATCGACTCAAATAAAGATTTTTATATCTGTTCTCTTTCATCTAAATATATTGTGTATAAAGGAATGTTTCTTGCAGAACAGCTAGATACATTTTATCCAGATTTAAAACATAAAGAATTTATTTCTAATTTTGCAATTTTTCATCAAAGATATTCTACTAATACATTTCCTACCTGGTCTTTAGCACAACCTTTTAGAACCTTAGCTCATAATGGGGAAATTAATACTATCCAAGGAAATACAAATTTAACAAAAATTCATGAACCAAAAATGTTTTCTGAAAAATTAGGTGACAATATAAACGCATTACATCCTATTATTCAAGAGGATGCTTCAGATACAGCAGCATTAGATGCTTTTTTTGAATTACTTTTGCATGCAGGAAAAGATTTACCAATGATAAAATGTTTATCTATCCCTGAAGCAACTAATAAAAATCAATTACAAAAAGTTAATGATTTTTATAAGTATTGTAATGCTGTTATCGAGCCTTGGGACGGACCTGCAGCTATAGCAGCTTATGGTGGCGATTGGGTAATTGCTGGGATGGATCGTAATGGTTTTAGACCGATGAGATATTCTTTAACGAATGATAATATTTTATTTGTTGGTTCTGAGACTGGAATGATAGAAGTAAATAATTCAAAAATTATTAAAAAAGGCAGCATATCCCCCGGACATCAAATTGGTGTAAATTTAAAAGAGGGTAAATTTTATAATAATGATGAAATTATTGATTTTCTTACAAAAAGAAAGCCTTATAGCAAATGGGTAAAAAAAATAAAAAAATTTGAAGAGGCTGTTAAAACAAAATCAAATTTTATTAGTTATTTTGATAGTAAGGAATTAAAGAAAAGACAAATACTTTCAAATTGGAATATAGAAGATCTAGAATTAATTCTTAATCCGATGATTGCAGAAAAGAAAGAAGCAATAGGATCCATGGGAGACGATACTCCAATTTCATTACTTGCTAAAAATTATAGAGGATTATATAACTACTTTCGTCAAAACTTTAGTCAAGTAACAAACCCACCTATGGATTCACTTAGAGAAACTAGTGTGATGACATTAAAAACTAGATTGGGAAATTTAGGCAATATTTTAGAAGAAACTGAAAAACAATGTAATTTTATTTTATTAGATTCACCTTATTTATTTACTCACGAATATGAGAGTTTGAAAAAAAAATTAAAAGAAAAGTCAAAAGAATTTCAATGTATTTATTCTATTGAAGATAGCGAAAAAAATTTAGAGAAGTCTATAAAGCGCCTTCAGTTAGAAATAGAGGAAAATGTAAGAGCAGGAGTAGAACATATTTTGTTAAGTGATAAAAAAGTTAATAATAAATTTGCCCCTATACCCATGGTCCTTATGGTTGGAGCTATTCACAATCATTTAATTAAACAAGGTTTAAGAAGTTTCGTATCTATTAATGTTCAATCTTCTAATATTTTAGATGTCCATGCCTTTGCTGTACTAATTGGTTTAGGAGCAACTACTGTAAATCCATATTTAGCAGAAAATACAATTATTGAAAAATCCAAAAAATATGGTAACGGCAATAATAATTATTCAGAAGAACTAATTATTTATAAAAATTCTATTAATCAGGGCATTTTAAAAATTATGTCAAAAATGGGCATATCTGTTCTAAGCTCATACAGAGGCGGATGCAACTTTGAAATTATTGGTTTAAGTAGAACTTTGGTCGCAGAGTTTTTTCCTGGTATCACTTCAAGAATTTCTGGTATTGGAATTAATACAATAGAGAAAAAAATAACAACTTTGCATTCAAAAGCTTTTAATGAAGACGTTATATCTTTACCCATAGGTGGATTTTATAAATTTAGAAAAAATGGAGAAAATCATTCTTTTGAACCAAATTTAATTCATACTTTACAAACA
>CAZEYC010000049.1:0-6104 GCA_964516965.1 uncultured Alphaproteobacteria bacterium
TTTATAGGCAAAAAATTTAAATTTTCAAATGTTTTTGGATTTTGGGAAAGTGCTATATTTAACAATGTAAATACAATATGGCTTTCTCCGACCATGGTTTCTATTCTATCTCAGCTAACAAGAGATGTAAATGAGATAAATTGGGTAAGAAAAAATATACGATATATTTTTGTGGGTACAGCACCTTTATCTGAAAATATTAAGCGACAGTTTGTGGAAAAGTTTGGTCTTGAATGTTTAGAAAGCTATGGGATGACAGAGGCTCTAATAATAACCACCAATAGATTTAATAATAATATTAAACCTATGTCAGTAGGTAAACCTTTAACTGGGATAAAAATAAAACTAGAAAAAATAAATGATTTTAGTTCAGTTGGAAATAGAATTATTATTAAATCTAAATATATGTTTATAAAATATTTTATTGAGAATCAAACTAGAAGCATTAACAATGGATGGTTTCCTTCCGGTGATATTGGATTTATTGATAATGAAGATAATCTATATATTACGGGTAGGGAAAAGGATTTAATTATTCATGGTGGAATGAATGTAAGTCCGATTACAGTTCAGGATTGTCTATTGGAATTGGATGATGTTGATGAGGCTGTTGTTATTGGTAGACCACATAATTTTTGGGGAGAAGAAATTGTTGTATTTGTGAAAATGCTCCATGGTAAAGAAATGGATGAAAAAAAATTAGAGAACCATTGTAAGGAACATCTTACTGTTGATGCGATTCCATCACAATTTATTGAAATAAATGAAATTCCCCGATCAGCTACAGGCAAAACTCAAAAACACAAGCTATTATCCAAATTATGATTTTAGGTATTGATCATATTGGGATCAATACTGTTAATATAAATCTCTATGAGAATATTCTATTTAAGAATAACTATAAATGTTTGTTCAAAGATGAGATATTTAACAACGAAAATAAGAAAATATTTCTAAATAAATATTCCCGTTATCATAAAATTGCATACTATGAATCACTAAACAATTATTTCCCAATTGAACTTACAGAACATGGTAATGATATTTCACACAAAGAAACACCTATTGCATTCGAAAAAAACACTATTTCAATTAAAGTGGAGGATATATATCAAGAAAAATCAATATGGTCTAAACTTCTTGGTTCAGAAAACCATAAAGGAGACAATATTTCATTTAATAGTATTCTACCAAAGAGAAATTTTCACTTGGAATTTATACCTGTAAAAAAAAATATACCATATTCATTAGATACTGAAGGTTGTACTTGTATTGCACTACTGACCAAAGACGTATTTGAATCAATAAATTTAATGGATAGTATTTCATCTTGTAAAATTTTACCACCTTGGAGGAGTGAAGTAAATAATAAAAACCTAACAATAGTAATGTTTAAAACTGTCAATGGTATAATTATTGAATTAATACAAATTGATCGAAAGTTTTGAAGAAGAATAAAAAAATTATTGATCTTTCTATGACAATTGAAATGGGTATGCAGACATTTAACGTACATTGGCATCCAAAATTAGAAATTTCTCAAATGGGGAAGCATGGGATTGAAAATAGGGAAACACGAAAAATTGTGATGGGTACCCACACAGGTACTCATGTGGACGCACCTAGACATTTTATTAATAAAGGGTTGACCATTGAGAATGTGTCTTTGGACATATTATCGGGCCCTGCTAACGTTGTTGATTTTTCGAAGCTATCGGATTTTCATGAGATTCAACTTAGTGAACTTGAGAAAGAAATAAGTGATATAACCATAAAAAGACTTATTTGCAGATTCGATTGGGATGCCAAAGCACTTATGACAAATAAGTATTATACGGATCATCCATTTTTTTCTGAAGAAACATGTGAATGGATCGTTGACAATGGTTTTGTTCTTATTGGACTTGATACCCCGCAACCAGATGATCCAAAAAATGGTTATGGATCAGTAAAAGATGCGCCTAATCATAGAATTTTGCTTGGGGGGGATGTATTGATAGTAGAATATTTAGTTAACTTGCGGAAGATAAGTAAAAAAGTGGTTGACTTAGTTGTTGCCCCATTGAAAATAAAAGATGGTGATGGCGCTCCTGCAAGATGTTTTGTCATCGAATAATTTAAAGATTGTTTTAAGAAATGAATGAATGCATTAAATGGCTGAAGGATTATTTTCGGAGTAGGAATAATCATTCTGAAAACCCAGATAGGAGTGCTAATTACTTTGAGGCAGGTTTAATCGACTCTCTTGGATTAATTGAATTGATAGATGAAATTGAGACAAAATTCAATATAAGGTTTAATCAAGAACATTTTCAGGACAGAAGGTTTTCGACTATAGAAGGTCTTGCGGAGATAATTGAGGGGTTGAGGATTAATGAAAGAAAATAATTCTGAAAAGATGTCCCACGATTGGGCTGAGATTTATAGGCTAAATGAAAAAAGTGGTATAGAATTAAATTTTCCTTCAGAAACTTTGGTTAGGCTATTCAAGGGGAATTATGTTAAGGGCAAGCCACTTGATTACACAGGAAAGTCTGTTCTTGACGTTGGATTTGGGAATGGAAACAACACTTTATTTCTTGCTTCATTGGGAATGCACGTATCAGGTATTGAAATGCACATCGATATTTGTAATCAAGTCAAAATGAAATTTGAGAAATTAGGTTTGCTGGCTGATTTACGTCTTGGTACAAATAAGCAGATTCCTTTTGAAAATAATAGTTTTGATTTTCTTATATCTTGGAATGTGCTTCACTATGAAGGTAATGAAGAGTATGTGAAAGCGGGTATTAGAGAATATGCCCGTGTCTTAAATACGGGAGCGAGAATATTTCTTTCAACTACGGGGCCCGAGCATAAAATACTCACAAATTCAAAAACTCTTGGAAAACATACATACAAAATTGGTCGTAAAGAAGATTTTCGCTCTGGTCAAGTACACTTTTTGTTCGATAAGCCACATTACCTTAAGTTCTATTTTGAACCGTACTTTGAAGAAATACAAATTGGACGAATTCAGGATGGACTTTTCCAGGAAAAGCTTGATTGGTGGTTGCTGACAGCGAAAAAAAGGTAAAACCACATTACACTAGATCTTCATTCTCTGGGGCTTTGGTAAATATTGGTATAAAAAGAAGAGATATTGTATTCACGCATAGCAATATCGGTTTTTTTGGTGTTCCAAAAGGAGGAAATTCTATTCTTAATGTCTTTAAAACTATTTTTAATAGTTTTTTTGATGTTATAGGAAGTGAAGGAACATTGGTGGCTCCGACATTTACCTACTCATTTCCAAACGGAAAAGTTTTTGACCCTGATAATACACCTTCGGACTGTGGAATTTTCAGTGAAATGTTGCGCAAATATCCTGAAGCATGCCGTTCAAAAGATCCCTGTGTTTCCGTGGCGGCTGTCGGAGGACGAGCTGAAGAAATGACACAAAATGTCCCAGAAAATGCATATGGTCCGGGGAGTTTTTTTGATCGATTTTTCAGAGCTAATGGTGTAGTATGTAACATGAACTTTGATGCTGCTTCTACTCTTGTACATTACGTTGAGAGGGCTCTGGAAGTGCCTTATCGCTACGATAAGACATTCACTGGGATTATGAGAGAAAATGGAGTTGATAGAGAAAAAAAGTCCACAATTTTTGTCAACTATTTAGCCAAAGGAAATAAAGTGAAGTTTGAACCCTTTGATCGTCTCGCAAGGGAAAAAGGACTCTACAAAACTTGTGCAGTTGGACGTGGATTTGTAGGGGCTATTAAGGCCAGAGATACCTTCGATCTAATCCAGAAAACACTACCAGAGCGACCTTGGTTTTTGGCAGAGACAAAGACACTCGGTATCGAACCTGATCTAAATAATGAAGCAGAATGACTTTGAGATCATTGGTCGTACCATACATTCATGGGCCTCTGATCTATTCCCTTTAAGCAGAAGCATTACCGGTCAGGGTACGAGGGATACCCTTAAGTATATCAAGAATCTCCTACCCGAACTCCGAATCTATGAGGTGGCTTCAGGTACAAAGGCATTTGACTGGACAGTGCCGGATGAGTGGAATATTAGAGACGCATTCATAGAGAATGAAAGTGGGAAACGAATTGTTGATTTAAAAAATAACAACCTTCATGTGGTAGGTTATTCGGAACCCGTTGACAAATGGTTGACACTTGAGGAACTGAATCCGCATTTGTATTCCCTGCCGGAACAGCCTGATGCTATTCCATATATAACTTCCTATTACGCTCGGCATTGGGGTTTTTGTTTAACCTATAATCAGAAAGAGTCCCTGAAGCCAGGGCGTTATCATGTAGTGATTGATTCTGACCTGAAACCCGGTGTGCTGAATTATGGTGAGCTGATCCTGCCTGGAGATTCAGAAAAAGAGGTGTTTCTTTCTACTTATATCTGCCACCCATCTATGGCTAACAATGAACTTTCAGGTCCAGTTGTTGTAACGGCCATAGCGCAATGGCTTGCATCATTGGAGAATCGACGGTACACATACCGAATCGTGTTCATTCCTGAAACGATCGGTTCGATTGTTTATCTGAGTAAACATCTTGATGAACTGAAAAAAAAGGTAATTGCCGGTTTTATTATCACGTGTATCGGAGATGATCGCTGCTATTCCTACCTGCCTTCACGTGATGGCGACACGCTCTCAGACAAGGTCGCTTTGCATGTGCTAAAGCATATTGATCCGGAGTTCAGGCGTTACACCTGGCTGGATCGCGGCAGTGATGAACGCCAGTACTGTGCACCGGGTGTGGATTTGCCCATCGCCACTATCATGCGTTCCAAGTATGGTGAATTCCCAGAATACCACACCTCTCTGGATGATCTAGATTTTGTAACTCCCGCTGGCTTAGAAGAAGGATTTATGGTAATTAGGCTGGCTATTGAAATTTTAGAAAATAACACTACGTTCAAAACAAAAATGATATGTGAACCTCAACTCGGGAAACGAGGTCTGTATCCGACGCTCAGCACAAAGAAATCCAATGCACAAGTGCGGCAAATGATGAATTTGATTTCGTACAGTGATGGTAATCATTCACTGCTGGAAATTGCGGAATTGATTAATGAGCCCTTTTGGGAATTAGTACCATTATTTGATAAATTATTGAACGAAAATCTTATTAAAATTTGTACTTAGAGAAGTTTTGGATATTTTATAGGCTGGATTTAAATAGTATTATTCAACCAGCGGGCCGACAGGCAACATTATAAGAGATTATTTGAAGATAAAGCTTCAATTTACCATAATGAAAAATGAGTATTGCAGATAAGATAATTTCAATAATGAATATCAAAGCCAACGCTTCTGGTCCAGCCGTTAATTCTATTATTATATGCTTAATAATGGATATAAAAAATATTTGTATCATTTTTTATTACACTTTAACTAACTAAATAAAAAAGAGAAATAGCCTCATAGTCACTGAAATAATATTTAATCATGATCGAAACTAGGTTATAACCCATTAATTGTGAACTCAAGTTTTACGGCTAATTAGATGAATTTGATATATTTTTCTATATGTATTATATATGGAGAATGATGTTATATAATCCAATGAAATCATACCTTCGTATTTATAATCCTTCTTTATATTTTCTATTAAACATATTTTATCACTATTTTGAACTTGAAGTCAAAATATTTGACTATGTTATCAATAATTAATAGATGCATACTACGGTGCACTTAGATTCTATTCAATGTTATTAAATTATGAAACTTGTTTTTTTAATAAATTATAGACAATCTTATAGGTATTATTCTTCACTTATCAATGTGTGTTTTGCAAATGGTTGTAAGATTGAACTATGGCATGATTACTCTCAAAATTCTCGGGTTCTTGATGTGGAAAACACCCCGTTTTTTAATAATTCTTACGATGGTATTGTATATAAGAAACTATTAAATAAACAAGATTTAATGCAAAATATAAGAAAAAGTCAAAATGTTGATTATTTTATTTCCCATAATCCTGTTACTTTTTTAATTGACAAGGAGTTATTGGAAATAATAAATGGTAAATGGTGTATTATTATGCATGGTATAGATTCTTTTGCACAGGTATGGCACTGGC
>CAZEYC010000050.1:0-6051 GCA_964516965.1 uncultured Alphaproteobacteria bacterium
ATAAAACACCAACAAAAAAATCAGAATTATTTCAAATAGAACAATCTGTTAATAATCTCGAAAGATTAAATTGAAAAATAAAATACCATTGCCTAAACCTGATCTAAAATTATTTACATTTAATAGAGGTGTTAAATTAATCAAAAATTTTCAATATGCTGTTAAGTATGGAATTACTGGTGTGCATAGAGATGCAAGGTTATATGCAAATGATTGGAATTTTGATTTAAAAAAAATTAAAAAAAAAATTTTTATATGGCATGGCATAAAAGATTTGACTGTGCCTGTTGTGACAAGCAAATTTTATAACACTAAATTGAAAAATAATGAACTATTCATAAAATCTAACGAAGGTCATTTTTCAATATGTTACAATTATATGAATGATATTATTGAACAAGTAAGTGCTTAGTAAAAATCTTTTACATAAACCTTTAAAAACAAAACTACTACCAAGAGGCATTCCATATATTATTGCTAATGAAGCAGCAGAACGTTTTAGTTTTTACGGTATGAAAGCTATTTTGGTTGTTTACATGACCCAATATTTATTTATATCGCATGGTGAAACAAATATTTCTGAAGAAAATGCTAAAGGTTATTTTCATTTATTTACATCTGCGGTTTATTTTATACCAATATTTGGTGCATTAATTTCAGATTATTTCTTAGGAAAGTTTAAAACTATAATTTTTTTATCTATCATTTATTGCTTTGGACATTTTGTGCTTGCTTTTGATGCATCAAAATTAGGACTAGCTGTTGGTTTATCATTAATTGCAATAGGGTCAGGCGGCATTAAACCATGTGTTTCTGCACATGTTGGAGACCAATTTAGTAAAAGTAATAGTTATTTATTAAGTAAAATCTATGGATGGTTTTATATAGCAATTAATTTAGGGGCATTTATTTCAACACTTTTAATACCTTATATATTAAAAAATTATAACCCGCATATGGCATTTGGAATCCCAGGCATTTTTATGTTAATTGCAACTTTATGTTTTTGGTTAGGCAAATACAAGTTTGTACATATAAAACCAACAAATATAAATAATTTAAATGAATTTATTAAAAAAAAGAATTTAAAAATTGTTTTAAAACTCTTTAGTATTTTTTTCTTTGTTTCTTTCTTTTGGTGTCTTTTTGATCAAACTGGATCGTCGTGGATATTGCAAGCTAATGAAATGGATAAAAACTTCTTAGGCATAAATTGGTTAAGTGCACAAATATTATCAGCAAATCCAATTATGATATTAATATTTACCCCACTTTTTTTTAAATATCTTTATCCAGAAATTAACAAATATATTGAATTAAATCCTATAAACAAAATAATAATTGGATTTTTTTTAACGTTTCTATCTTTTGTAATCATAACACTTATACAATATTGGATAGATATAGGAAGAAGTGTAAATATTGGATGGCAAATTTTAGCTTATGCCATCTTAACAAGTGGTGAAATATTTGTATCTATAACTTGTCTTGAAATATCATATACATTTGCACCAAAAAAAATAAAATCTATCATGGTATCGCTTTTTCTATTAAGTATTTCAATAGGAAATTTAATCACTAGCGTTTTAAATTTTTATAACGTTAGATCTGACGGAACTTTAATATTAGAAGGTATGAATTATTTCTTATTTTTTACTATTCTTATGCTTGTGATAACTTTTATATTTCTAATTATCTCAAAAATATATAAAAAAGAAGAAATTATATTGCAGGGATAAATTTAGAATGATTTGTTATTATTTTTTGATAATTTAAGTTTGTTCTTTTTTAATTTCTTTTGTAAATCTTTTTTTAAAGTTTTGTCAAAATCATATATTTCTGAAGGAAATTGCATTTTTATAACGTTATTTGAGCTTAATTCATGTCCATTCTTGTTAAAAACTTTATATTTAAAGACTTTAGCATCAAATTCTATACAAATAGCTTTTTTTCTAATAGCCCTAGAAACCTTACAATCTTTACCTACCATAGCTGAAATAATATGATCAGTTGATGTTTTTCCAGTTTTTGTATATGAAACTGCATCTACAGCGCCCTTTGCATAACCTAGATATTGCAATGATGATTGCATAGATGGTGGAACTATTAGACTACAGTTAGATAGTGTAAACAAACAAGATAATAGAATAATGTGATTTTTTTTAATATGTTTCATATAAATATTTCTAAATAGTTATCAACATTTTATTAACATTTTTTTTTATTGACAAATCTTTTTCCTTGTATATGTGTTATAAAAATCATATATACTATATATTGTGTAATATTATTTAAATACAAGTAAAAATGCTAAATAAATTAAAGAAATGTCCGATATGTAATGAAGCTCTTGATAAGAAAAAAGTGGGGAGTTTTAATCTAAATAATACAAGTGTAATAGATTCGCGAGTTACTAAAAATGGCACTATGATTAGAAGAAGAAGAATGTGTAGTTGTGGAAGTAACTATAGATTCACGACATATGAAAGAGTTGAAAAACCGCAACTTAATGTCGTAAAAAGAAATGGTCAAATTATACCTTTTGATAGAGATAGAATATATAATTCATTAAAAATAGCACTTAATGGCTGTGTGGATGAATTAAAAAAGACTGAAGAAATATCAAATGAAGTTTATAGCAAAATCCAAAATTTAGGTGAGGATTCTGTTCCAACAAAAAAAATTGGTAATTTTATTCTTCAATCACTAAAAGAAAAAGATAAGATAGGATACGTAAGATTTTATGGTGTCTTTAAAAAGATTGCAGATCCTAAAGAATATAAAAAAATTGTCGATACACTTCATTAATTATACTAAATATAATCTAGAAAAATTTTTTTTAATTCAATAAAATCATTTTGTCTTGGTGATGAAGTTCTCCAGCACATAACAATATCTCTATAGTATTGTTTTTTTTCGTATTGAATAATTTTTATCTTATTTCTTTTTAACATTTGTGAGTTGATAATTAACTCAGGTATAAGCGTAATTCCTGTTCCATTTGCTACCATTTGTACAAGTGTTAGTAAGCTTGTTGCTTTAAAAGCATCAACATTCTTTATTGTTTTAGCATCACAGCTTTGTAAAGCATGTTCTCTTAAACAATGACCTTCATCTAAAAGCAACATATTAGATTTGTTAATTTCATGAGAATTTAAATTATTTTTGTTATCTTTTGCTAAAGGTGAATTAAATGGAAGAGCAACGTAAAAATAATCCTTTTTTAAATTTTTTACAACTAATTTTTCAGTTTTATAAGGTTTAGCAATTATAGCAATATCTAAATTACCTTGATAAAGCATGGCTAAAATCTTTGCAGTTTGATCTTCTACTAATCTTAAATCTAATTTTGGAAACTTTTTTTTTATTCTTGGCATAATATTTGGAAGCAAATAAGGGGCGATAGTAGGAATGATTCCTAACTTAGTTTCCCCTGTTAAGCTTTCTTGTGCTGATTTTGCACTATCTAAAACATTATTCATTTCAAGAATAATTTTTTGTGCACTTTCAGAAATTTGTTTTCCTAAAGGAGTTAAAAGAACATTTCTTTTTGTTCTTTCAATTAATTTTATATTTAATAATTTTTCTAATTCTTGAATACCAGAGCTTAAAGTTGATTGACTTACATAACAATCCTTAGCAGCTTTACCAAAATGTAGATTATTGGAAACTGCAATTAAATATTTAAGCTGTTTAAATGTTGGGTGATACATTTTATAATTAATCGATTTTATTGATTATTTTATATTAATAAAACAATTGGTTCAATCATAAAAAAAGTATAAATATAGTACTACTATAAGTGTTTATAGGGAGGTCAATAATGACTTGGTATACACCTAAAGTCGCTGAAGTAGCTGTTGGTCTTGAAATTAACAGCTATGCTTGCGCAGAAGTTTAATAAACTTCTTTTTATTAAAACGGTTCTTAACTCGCATAAGATTATTTTTTTTATTTGTTAAGGACCGTTTTTTTTTATTAAATAAAGACGTGATTACATATGAATGGAAAAAACTTAATGAAGAAATAGTAAGCTGCAATAAATGTAAAAGATTAAAAATTTTTAGAAGAAAAATTGCTAAAGAAAAAACTAAAAGATTTATTGATTGGATTTACTGGGGTAAGCCAGTAACTGGTTTTGGTGATAAAAAAGCTAAATTATTAATAGTTGGCTTAGCACCTGCTGCGCATGGAGGTAACAGAACTGGAAGAGTTTTTACTGGTGATAAATCTGCAGATTTTTTAATTAGTTGCCTACATCATGTAAAATTATCAAATCAACCAAACTCTTATCATATAAAAGATGGTTTAAAACTTTATAATTCATACATGACACCAGTATTAAAATGCGTCCCTCCTCAAGACAAGCCAACAACAAAAGAACTTATTACGTGTTTCAAATATTTTAAAAGAGAAATACAATTATTAAGAAAAAAAAAAGTTATCTTAGCTTTAGGTAAAATTGCATTTGATGGATGTGTTAAGTTTTTTAAAAAATTTAATTATGTTGAAAAAGATTCTAAATTTAAATTTTCTCATGGAATTAAATATAAAATTAATAATAAATTAATTCTAATTGCATCATATCATCCAAGCCCAAGAAACGTTAATACAGGAAGATTAAATTCAAAAAAAATGATAAAATTATTAAAAAATACCAAAAAGTTAATGAATAATATATGAATAAATTCTTTCTTATTTAATTAATATTTAGAAGAAATCTTCAAAAAAATAGATAAAAAAAATAGATAAAAGACAATAAAAGCAAAAAAAACTACTTTTTTTGCAATTTTGGCACGATTTATGCTAATACTATGATATATGAAAAAAATTGAAGCAATTATAAAACCTTTTAAGCTTGATGATATAAAAGAAGCTTTAAGTAAAATTGGAGTAAATGGAATGACTGTAATAGAAAGCAAAGGGTTTGGTAGACAGAAAGGTCATACAGAGCTTTATAGAGGCGCTGAATATATTGTAGATTTTATTCCTAAAATTAAAATAGAGGTTATTGTAAACGATAAAATATTAGAAAAAGCCGTAGAAACAATTCAAAAAAATGCAAAAACGGACAAAATTGGTGATGGAAAAATATTTATATATAATGTTGAAGAAGCAATAAGAATTAGAACAGGAGAAAAGGGTAAGGATGCAATTTAAAATATTATTTTTTAATCTTATTAATTATATAAATTCACGATACTTTTATTGGAGGTATACATTATGGATTTAAAATGCACGACACCAGCTGATGTGTTAAAAGCAGCAAAAGACCATAAAGTTAAAATGGTTGATGTAAAGTTTGTTGACATGCCTGGTATGTGGCAACACTTTAGCGTTCCTCCTCATGAACTTGAAACAGATTCATTTACAAGTGGATTTGGTTTTGACGGTTCATCGATTAGAGGATATCAAAATATCGATCAAAGTGATATGTTAGTGGTGCCAGATGCAACCACTGCAATACTTGATCCGTTCACTGCAGTGCCTACTCTATCATTGATTTGCAATATTGTGGATCCCGTAACAAAAAAACGATACGGAAAAGATCCGCGATATATTATTCATAAAGCAGAAGAATATGTTAAAAAAGGAGGTTTTGGTGACACTGTTTATTTTGGACCAGAGGCTGAGTTTTTTATTTTTGACAGTATTCGTTATGATTCAGGAGTAAATTTTGGTTTTTATGAAATAGATTCTGTTGAAGGAAATTGGAATACTGGAACAGAAGAAGAACCTGGTAACCTAGGTCATAAACCTAGACCTAAGGAAGGCTATTTTCCTACTCCGCCAGTAGATACATTGCAGGATGTAAGAACTGAAATGGTAAATGTTATGGAAGATTGTGGCATAAATATAGAATGTCACCACCATGAAGTTGCAACGGCTGGACAAGGAGAAATAGACATGAGATTCGAGCCAATTGCAAAGATGGCCGATCAAATGATGATGTATAAATATATTATCAAGAATGTTGCAAAAAATTATGGTATGACTGCAACGTTTATGCCAAAACCTTTATGGAATGATAACGGAACTGGTATGCATTGT
>CAZEYC010000051.1:0-5880 GCA_964516965.1 uncultured Alphaproteobacteria bacterium
TCCTGTATTTCAAAAAAATCTTCTTCATCAATTATTTTGTAAATTAATTCTTTCATATCATATGGTTTGTTTGGATTTTTCGGGACTAATGTATTAAGTGATTTTTCAATTCTTTCTGGTTTATCATTAGTTTTTTTTATTGGAGGTTTTTCTCTAAAAGATAATGGAAAAAAATCAAATAATCTCCTTATTTCTTTTAATGCAATAATATCATTTTTAAATGCCCCATCTGCAACACTGGATTTTGTTGTATGGGTTGTAGCTCCTCCAAGTTCCTCATGTGATACTTTTTCATGTGTTACTGTTCTTACAACATCTGGACCAGTTACAAACATATATGAAGTTTTATTTACCATAAAAATAAAATCTGTCATTGCTGGTGAATAGACGGCACCACCAGCACAAGGTCCCATAATTACTGAAATTTGTGGTATGACACCTGAAGATAATACATTTTTTTCAAAAACTTTTGCATAGGCTGCTAGTGAATCAACGCCTTCTTGTATTCTTGCACCGCCTGAATCATTTAAGCCTATAACTGGTGCGCCTGCTTGAATTGCTTTATCCATAATTTTTACAATTTTATCAGCATGTGCCTCCGATAATGATCCACCAAAAACGGTAAAATCCTGACTAAATACAAAAACTATTCTTCCGTTAATTGTTCCATGTCCTGTGACAACTCCATCACCAGGTACTTTATTTTTAGACATTCCAAAATCATTAGATCTATGTTCAACAAACATATCCCATTCTTCAAAAGAGTCTTTATCTAATAATAAATCAATTCTTTCTCTTGCTGTTAATTTCCCTTTATCATGTTGCGTTTTTATACGCTCTTCACCACCACCTTGTTGAGCCTTTTTTCTTTTTTCTTCTAATTTTTTGATTATATCTTTCATAAGAAATACAAAATAAAGATGTTACTTAAGTATATTTTCAAATAATTCTACTTATTTTTTTATTTAATGTATCCTTTTATATCATATTCTAGAAATAAAGTTATTTATAAAATTTTCATTACAATTTACTTTGTAAAATTTACAGAATTCCTTAAAATGTTTAGGTAAAGGCGCTGCAAATTCTTCTTTGTTCTTATTCTCTAAAGATATTATCACTTTATATGAATGTAAAAAAAGATTATTTATAATTTTTACACTACTTTGGTAATAATTTTTATTATATTTTTTATCGCCAATTATAGGACAATTCATATTAGAACAATGTTCTCTTAATTGTCTTTTTCTTCCTGTGACCGGTTGTAAAAGTAAAAAACAAAATTTTTGTTTAATTTTTTTTAAAATATAAAATTTAGTTAAAGCTGATTGTTCTTTTTTATTTACAATCTTATTTTTTAAAATTCCTTCCTTTTTGTTAGGGATACCATCAACAATAGCAATGTAAAATTTTTTAATTTTCTTTTCTTTTAACTTTTTTGATAAAACTACACTTGATTGATAAGTTCTTGCTAATAATAAAATTCCGCTTGTATCTTTATCTATTCTATGAATTATTCTTGGTTCCTCAGAAAAAGAAAAATTTAAAAAAGATTTAATATCATCAATACTCTCCAAAGTTTTTGTTCCTTTATGTACTGAAATGCCAGGTGGTTTATTAACTATAATTTTCTCAGAATCTTTGTATAAAATATTTCTTAATATTTCTTTTTTTAAATTTTGAAGTTTGTTAGATAAGGTTATTTTTTTTTTATTTTTTTCTATATTTATTTTTGGTAACAAAATAATGTCATCAGTTAAGATTCTTGAAGAAAGTTTTGTTTTTTTTCCATTTAATTTTATCAATCCTTTTCTTGAATATTTCTCAATGAGACTTTGAGGCGTGCCTGGAAACTTTCTTTTTATCCATTTATCTAATCTTTGACCAGAATCAGATGAAATAATTTGATATTTCAATTTATTGTTTTTTTGGAGAAGGTAATTTTGTTTCTTTGAATAAAACGTGTTTTTTTGCAATTGGATCAAATTTTTTTACTTCTAATTTCTTTTTCTTTTCACCTTTAGTTCCTCTTTTTACTATATACGAATATCCTGTATCAGCAGTACTTAATAATCTTTTTATTGCAAAGGTTCTAGCCATAATAATTAATCTTTCTTATCTTCTAATTTTTTTGCAATTTCTTTATTTTCTTCAATTTCCTTATCTAATTTTTCGTCTTTTTTTTCAGAAATAGTATTTTTTAATTGCTGGTCACTTTGATTTTGTTCCTCTGTTTTCTTTTTTTGAACTGGACCAGAGTCAAGACCTTTTGCTTTTGGATCTCTGTCTACTAATTCTATAATAGCTTGTGGAGCAGAATCACCATACCTAAAACCGTTCTTAATAATCCTAATATATCCACCTTTTCTAGTTTCATACCTTTTTACAATATTTGAAAAGATTTTATCTATAATTTTCTTATTTTTAAGAATTGAAAAAGTTTATCTTCTAGATTCTAAATTTCCTTTTTTTGCTAAAGTTATAATTTTTTCTACAAATGGTCTTAAATTTTTTGCTTTTATTAAAGTGGTGCTTATTTGTTCATGTTTAAATAATGCTAAAGCCATATTATTCATCATTGCTTTTCTATGTGATGATGTTCTGTTTAATTTATATTTTGATACTCTATGTCTCATAAAATAACTTATAAATTTTCATCAATTTTTTTTGATAATTCTTCTATATCATCTGGTGGCCAATCTGAAATATCCATACCTAAATTTAATCCCATTTCCATTAATACTTCTCTGATTTCATTTAATGATTTCCTTCCAAAATTTGGTGTTCTTAACATATCATTTTCTGACTTTTGAACTAAATCGCCAATATATATAATATTATCATTTCTTAAACAATTAGCTGATCTTACAGAAAGTTCTAATTCTTCAACTTTTCTTAATAAATTCTTATTAAATTTAATTTCAGCTTCCTCTTTTTCTTCTGTTTCCTCTATAGCAGGTTCCTCAAAATTAACAAAGTATTGTAACTGTTCTTGCAAAATTCTAGATGACAGTGCTATAGCATCATCTGGAGCAATCGTTCCGTTAGTTTCGACATCAAGTATTAATTTATCAAAATTTGTAATTTGACCCACTCTAGAATTTTCTACTTTATAAGTAACTTTTTGTACAGGTGAAAATAATGAATCTAAAATAAGCAATCCAATTGGTTCGTCGCCTTTTTTTCTTTGCTCTGCTGTTACGTATCCTTTTCCGTTTTCAACTGTCATTTCTATATTTAATTTAGCACTCTTATTTAGATGACATAATGTTAAATCTTGATTAACTATTTCGACATCAGAACCTGTCTCTATCTGAGATGCTTTAATTTCTCCTGGTCCACTTACATTTAATGTGATTTTCTTTGATTTATCGCTATTAAGCTTAATTGCTAATTTTTTTACATTTAATATAAAATCTGTTACATCTTCAATCATTCCAGGTATTGTTGTAAATTCATGCAAAACACCATTTATTTGAACTGAAGTAACAGCTGAACCTTGCAAAGACGAAAGTAATGTGCGTCTTAAGGCATTTCCTATTGTTAAACCAAAACCTCTTTCTAATGGTTCAATAACAACTGAACCTTTATTAGATTCTTCTCCATCTAATACATCAATTTTCTTTGGTTTAATTAATTCAGTCCAATTTTTATGAACAAACGGTCCTGCATCTTTTAAATCTTTTGGATCGTTTGCTTTATTATTATTATTTTCTGTTGTTTGTTCTTTTGTCATATTTTTTTGGCTTTCTTGTAATAGTTAATAAATTATACTCTCCTTCTTTTTGGTGGCCTACATCCATTATGAGGTATAGGCGTAACATCTTTTATTGATGTAATGGTCATTCCGACAGCTTGTAAAGATCTTAATGCAGACTCTCTTCCAGCACCTGGACCTTTGATAAATACTTCTAAAGATTTAACGCCATGTTCTTTTGCTTTTTTTCCAGCATCTTCAGCTGCAATTTGAGCAGCATATGGAGTTGATTTTCTTGATCCTTTAAAACCTTTAACACCAGATGATGACCAAGCAAGTGTATTGCCATTTACATCTGTGATATTAATAACTGTATTATTAAATGTTGCATTAACATGTGCTACCCCATTATGAATATTCTTTTTTGCTTTCTTTTTAAAAACTTTCTTAATCTTTGGTTTGGATTTTTCTTGTTTATCTTCTTTATCTGTTGTATTTTTTTTATCTTCAACCATAAATCTTTTTTTTAAGCTGTCACTTTTTTCTTATTAGCTATTGTAACGCCTTTTCCTTTACGAGTTCTAGCATTAGTATGAGTTCTTTGACCACGAACTGGGAGTTTTTTTCTATGTCTTAATCCCCTATATGTTACAAGATCTGTCAAACGCTTAATATTTAACGTAACTTCACTCCTTAAATCGCCTTCTACTTTATAATTATTCTCTATATATTCTCTAATTTTTAATATTTCTTTATCTGTTAATTCATGGACTTTCTTTTTTTCTTCAATCCCAATATTTTTACAAATATTTTTTGAGGTTGTAAATCCTATGCCAAAAATATATGTTAAAGCAACTTCAACACGTTTGTTAGTAGGTAAATTTACTCCGGAAATTCTTGCCAATTGAAAACCTATAAAATAATAAAAATTAAACGAATTATACTAATGAATATAATTTAGTCAATAGATGAAAATACATATTTTTTTTCACTAATTCAAGAACTTTATATGTTTAATATAATTTTATTAATATCTTTGTTAACATTATCAATGGTTTGCATGCCATTTACAACGGATATTTTTCCTTCTTTTTTATAAAGCTTTATGAGAGGTTTTGTTTCTTTAATATAAACATTAAGTCTTGATTTTAATATATTTATATCATCATCTTGTCTTCCTTCAATTTGCCTTCTTTTTTTTATTCTTTTAAGTATCTCTTTTTTATCAATAGTAATATGTATTGCACAAACTATAGAATGTTTTTTTTTTTCTAATAATGAATTTAAAGCTAATGCTTGGCTTAAATTTCTTGGAAATCCATCTAACAAAACTCCTTTATTAGCAGACAATTCCTTAGTTATTATATTATCAATAATCTTTAGAATTATATTATCACTAACTAACTTTCCTTGATTTATTATTTTTTTTATTTTTTTTCCAATAGCAGTTTCATTATTAATTTCATCTCTAAGTATATTGCCTGTTGAAAAATGAAAAAAATTATGATTCTTACAAATTAATTCAGCTTGTGTTCCTTTACCAGCTCCTGGTGGACCTAATAAAACTAAAAGCATTCTTATAGACCGCCTTTAAAATCTGTTTTTTTTAATAAATTTTCATATTGATGTGCTAATAGATAAGATTGAATTTGTCCAATTGTATCCATCATAACAACAACAACAATTAATAAACTTGTTCCTCCAAAATAAAAAGGTACAGAAAACTTTGATATTAAAATTTCTGGGATAATACAAACTAATCCCAGATAAAGTGCTCCAACAACTGTTAATCTAGTAATAATATAATCAAAATAATCTGCTGTATTTTCTCCAGGTCTTATACCTGGAACAAAACCACCATTCTTTTTTAAATTATCAGCAGTTTCTTTTGGATTAAAAACAATTGATGTATAAAAAAAACAGAAGAATATAATTAAAGACAAATATAATATTAAATATAAAGGTTTGCCGTGAGCAAGATAATTACTTAAAGTATTTATAAAACCAGGTCCACGTCCACCAGATAAACCACTCAATGTCAATGGCAATAACAACATTGAAGAAGCAAAAATGGCTGGAATAACACCTGACATATTTAGTTTTAATGGCATGTGAGTACTTTCTCCACCAAACATTTTATTTCCGACTTGTCTTTTGGGATATTGCACAAAAATTCTTCTTTGAGC
>CAZEYC010000052.1:0-5813 GCA_964516965.1 uncultured Alphaproteobacteria bacterium
ATATCCCTTTAATTGTAATAACAAAAGCATCTAATTCTAATATCAAAAACGTTTCTAATGTTTGTATTGAATTAACAAATTTAAAAGAAGCGTGTTATCTCGATTTAGCTCCAACAACATCGACAACTGCTATGTTAGCTCTTGGTGATGCTATAGCTATTGTTCTAATGAAAGAAAAAAGATTTACAAAAAAAAATTTTTATAGTTTACACCCAGGGGGAGAACTTGGTAAAAAATTATTGTTAGTAAAAAATATTATGCACACAGGTAATAAACTTCCATTGGTAGAAGAAAAAGTTTTAATGTCTAAAGCAATAATTGAAATGTCAAAAAAAAGATTTGGTTGTTTAGGAATTGTTTCAAAAAAAAGATTAGTTGGAATTATAACTGATGGTGATTTACGAAGACATATGAAAAATGATATATTAGAAAAAACTACTAAACAAATAATGAGAAAAAAACCCAAAACTATAAATCAAGAAATGTTTGTAGTAGATGCTTTAGAAATAATGGAACAAAATAAAATTACCCAACTTTTTGTAGTTAAAAATAACACGCCAATTGGTATACTTCATATTCATGATTGTGTAGAATTAGGTTTAATATAAATATACCTAAAAATATGCAAATGCTATGAATACAAATAAAAATTCTACAACTTTTTTTAAATCAAGACCTGTAAATGATATTTATGCTAGATCTATAAAATTTAGAAAAATTTTAAAAAAAACAATACCTTTAATAGTTGTTGTTTTTTTTATATTTATTTTTTTTTGGGAATCTTTTTTTACTCAAAATAAAATAGAACAAATAAATAAAAATCCATTTCAAAATAAAGAATTAAATAATCAAGAAAATTTTAGTTTTCAAGGCATTGATGAACTAGAGCAGCCTTTTTACTTACAAGCAAAAAAATATCAAGTAATTGATAACGATAAAAGAAAATTACTTTTTCAAAAACCAAAAGCTGAAATACGTTTAACAAAAGGAACTTGGGTTACTTTGGTAGCCGATAAAGGTATTTTTGATATAAATGTTAAAACTTTAGAATTAATTGATAATGTTTTAGTTATGCATAGTAATGGAGAACAAATAGACACCGATAGAGCGATTATAGATTTAAAAAATGGAAAGTTTTATGGAAACAGTAAACTTTTTGGTCGTAGTGATCAAATTACATTTAAATCGGAAGGTTTTGAAATAGAAAAAAAGGGAAACAGTTTTTTATTATTTGGGAAAAGTAAAATTAAAATAAAAAGATAAAAATGAAAATGAAAAATAAATCTTTAAAAATATTTTTATTGATAATTATATCTTTATTCTTAACCAAAAATGTTTTTTCAGCTCCGATTTGTAAAACCGAAAAAAAAACAATTACTGAAGAAGATAATCTATTAAAAAATAACGAAACAAATGAAGTAGAAGAAATAACTGAAAATAAGGATCAAATTGAAGATGAAGGTGTAATCAAAAAAGAAGAGGAAGGTGATATTGAAATTTCTGCAGATAAAACAATTGAATTAGATAAGAAAAAAGGTGTAATGATTGCTACTGGCAATGCTTTTGTGAAAGAAGGAATTACTAAATTAAGTGCAGATATGTTAACGGCTTTTTCTTGTCAAACTAAAAATGGAGACACTCAAATTATACAAATAAATGCTGATGGCAATGTAATTATAAATTCAGATCAAGGCAATGCTTATGCCAAAAGAGGAACTTATTTTGTAGAAGAAAAAATTATTGAATTGTATGATAATGTAAAATTGGAAAAAGACGGAGATATATTGGTTGGAGATAAAGGCGAATTTAACGTATATACAGGAAAAGGGGAAATCTCAGTTGTTCCAACGAGCGAAGGTAGTAAAAGGAAAGTTTATGGTATTATCAAATCAAAAAAAAAATAACGAAGGACTTTATATAAAAAATTTACAAAAATCTTATTCAAAAAATGAAGTTTTAAGAAGCATTAACTTGGAAGTGCATAAATCTGAAGTTGTTGGGCTTCTTGGACCCAATGGAGCTGGTAAAACAACAAGTTTCCATGTTATTACAGGATTAATTAATTCAAATAAAGGAGTAATAATAATGGATGGAATAAATATAACTGATTACCCAATTCATCTAAGATCTAGATTGGGGCTAGGTTATTTGCCACAAGAAAATTCAATATTCAGAGGTTTAACAGTAGAAGAAAATTTAATGAGTATTTTAGAATATACAGAGTCTAATAAGAGTATAAGATTAAATTTTTTAGAGGAACTATTAGTTGATTTTTCATTGTTATCTAGAAGAAAATATAATGTCATGAAACTTTCTGGAGGCCAAAGAAGAAGAGTTGAAATAGCAAGAGCATTATGTGCAAGACCAAATTATTTATTACTTGATGAGCCATTTACTGGTATTGATCCTATGCAAGTTAAAGATATTAAGGAATTAATAAAAAATCTAAAAAAAAGAAGAATAGGTATTTTAATTACTGATCATAACGTTAGAGAGGCACTGGGAATTATAGATCGTGCATATATCATTCATGATGGCACTGTCTTAATGCATGGAGCTCCTAAAGAAATAATTAAAAATAAATCAGTTAAAAAAGTATATTTAGGAGAAGATTTTAAAATTTAAAAAAAATGAAACTTAAACAGACCCTAACTTTAAAACAGTCACTTAAAATGACGGTAAAAATGCAAGAGTCTATTAAGTTATTACAATTATCAAACCAAGATATATTAAAATATATAAATGACGCCGTAAAAAATAATCCCTTCTTAGAATTAGAAAAAAATAAAAAAAAGGGGGACAAAATAGAATTTTCCTATAATGAAAATGTATTTTTAAGAAATCAAAAAAAACAATTTCATAGTTCATTTTCTACAATTTCTAATCTTTTTGAAAATAAGTTAGAGCAAAAAAAAAATTTAAAAGATCATCTTACTGAGCAACTAAATATTGATATAAATTCAATTGATGAAAGATCGATTGGAACAATGTTCATAAATTGTCTAGATAATAATGGTTATATTAATGAAATAGATGTAAACAATATTTTTTATTATTTTAATGATAAAAAAAAGGGATACAGTAGAAAAAAAATTGATCAAGTATTAAAAAAATTACAAAAATTTGATCCTCCCGGTATTTTTGCTAGAAATTTATCTGAGTGTTTGCAAATACAACTAAAAGAAAAAGAAATTACAAATAATTATTTTGATTTCTTGCTAAATAATCTTGAATTAATAGCAAAAAATAAAATTGATTTTATATGCAAAAAATTAACTCTAAAAAAGAATGCGGTTTTAGACATGATAAGAATAATAAAAAATCTAAATCCAAAACCAGGATCAATTTATGATATTGCTGAAAATAATTCTATAATTCCAGATATTACTTTAAAAGTTAATCATGGTATTTTTAGAGTAAATATTAACAAATCATTCGTGCCTAAAATAAACTTTAATAAAGATTATTATAATAAAATTAAGGAAAAAAATTTTTTAATTAGAGAAAAAGAAAATCTAAAAGAATGGGCTGAAAATGGTAAATGGCTAATTGATGCTCTTAAAAATAGATCTAATACTTTAGAAAAAGTTACAAAAGAAATAATACAATATCAAAAAAAATTCTTTTTAGGAGGAATTGAAAATCTAAATCCTCTAACTTTAAAAGAAATAGCAAAAAAAACTAACTTACATGAAAGCACAATAAGCAGAGCTACAACAAATAAATATATAGAATCCCCGAGAGGTGTTCATGAATTAAAATTCTTTTTTTCTAAAGGAATAGAATGTGGTCCAGATTCTATTATGATTTCAAATAAAAAAATAAAAGCGCAAATCGCGGAACTAATTAAAAAAGAAAATAAAAACAATATAATGTCTGATGAAAATATAGTTATAAAACTTAAAAGTAATGGAATATCAATAGCAAGAAGAACTGTTGCAAAATATAGAAAAATGATGAATATTCCTAGTGCCTTTGGAAGAAAAAATATAAATTCCTAAAAAAAATTTTAAAATTGTTTTCTAAATTAAAAAATTTCTTAGTTCTTATTCTCAGTATATTAATTATTTTTATAATTTTAGAATTAATTTCAAAACAAATTAGAATAAACAGAGCAGGAAGCACTTTTATTGTAACAGATCCCATTCTTCATCACAGATGGAAAGGAAATTTAAATATTGTCAATAAAAGGCCTAAATATAAATTAGTTACAAACTCAAAAGGTTGGTTAGAAAATTATGAAGTAAAAAAAAAGAAAGGAAAAAATACTTACAGAATTTTTTGTGTTGGTGATTCAAATACACAGGGTTTAGTAGATGATGAATATAAAACTTGTAGTAGTTTAGAGATTAAACTTAATGAAAATTACAAATCTTTACCAATAAATTTTGAAATTATTAATACTGGCACATCAAGTTATTCTACATTAATTTATTATCTTTTAATAAGAGATCATTTGATTGAATATAATCCAGACATGGTGCTTTTAAATATTGATATGACAGATGTGCCGAATGACAACTTTTATAATAATTTTATAATTAAAGATGATGAAGAAAAAATATTAGCAATAACTCCACAAAAAGATACTCAAGACATTAAATATGAATTAACTCCAACAGGATATAGAAAAATTAAAAGAAAAAAATATTATAGTAAAATCATTCAAAATTCTGATTTTTTATATTTAGTTGAGCGTGCAATATCAAGATTAATTTGGAAATGGAAATTAAATCCTAATTTAAATATTTCTCAAAATTATAACGAGGCAAATTGGTTAAAATTTGAATGGGATGATAAAATTGAGCAAAATGTAATCTATTCAATGAGCATTCTTGATAAAATAACTGATTTATCAATACAAGAAAAATTTGATCTTGTAGTTACTAGCATCCCTCATTTAGATCAGTTCAATGGTAAACAATCTGACCAGCCGCACAAAATCGTGGAAAGCACTATGCAGAAAAATAATGGAAATTATTTCAATCTATATGAAATTTTAAGTCAAAAAAAAAATCAAGAAGAATTGTCTAGATTATATCTAAAAAATGATCCTACTCATTTTAATCAATCTGGCAATAAAGTATGGGCTGATTTGTTATTTGAATATGTAATTCAAAGACAACTTTACTAAATCAATCTTAAATTTTTAAGTTTCTGTATTAAATAATAAAAATTTTTAATCAGTTAATTTTTTAACCAATTTACTAATGGATGCATCATCTTTGTAAATTTTAGCCATTATTTTAGCAGATTCTTTAGGGGAATTTTTGAAAGCTAGACGTAAAATATTCATCCAGTTAACGTTATTCTTTTTTCTTATATTTTCAATTTTCTTAATAATTAACAGATAATTTTTATTTTTTGGTTTCATATAGCTACAAATATAAGTTATTAATTTCTAACATCAATGGTGCAGATGTTATAATTTTAGTATGAAAAAATTTTTAATTATAATTCTTCTCCTTTTTCCATTACATAGTGTATGTGCAAAAGTAACAACTTTTATTTGCACTACTGATACAATTCAAAAAAAATTTTCTTTTTTCTATATACCAGAAAGAAATGTTATTATTTGGTTAGAAAAAGCCAAAGAAGTGTCTATAAAAGAAACAAAGAAACAAACAATTTATTTCGATTTTCACGGAGATTTTGGTGGTGGTGTAGATACGGTTATATCCAAATTATTTTTTACATTAAATATTAATTCCGGTGAGCTTTTATTAAGAAAAGATTTTGAAAAAAATAAAGAACGCGAACAAAAAGGTAAATGCAAAAAAATAATGAAAGGAGGTAAAAATGGATAGAGAACT
>CAZEYC010000053.1:0-5812 GCA_964516965.1 uncultured Alphaproteobacteria bacterium
AAGATACTTTGGTTCAAAAACCTCATAACTTTGCGATAATTGATGAAGTAGATAATATTTTAATAGACGAGGCAAGAACACCTTTAATTATTTCTGGACCAACACAAGATACTTCTGATCTTTATTTAAAAATAAATCAAATCATTCCGCAATTAAACAATGAAGAATATGAAAAAGATGAAAAAACAAGAAGTGTAAATTTAACTGATAAAGGAGTTGAAAGGATTGAGAAAATTCTTGTAGAAAAGACATTGTTAAAAAATAAAAACTTATTTGATTCAGACAACATTGTTGTTTTGCATCATATAAATCAAGCATTAAGAGCCCACAAACTCTTTGAAAAAGATACTGATTACATTGTTAGAAACGATCAAATAATAATAATTGATGAATTTACTGGTAGAATGATGGAGGGTAGGAGATTTTCAGATGGCCTTCACCAAGCTCTAGAGGCTAAAGAGAATGTTTCAATACAAAATGAAAATCAAACTTTAGCTTCAACCTCTTTTCAAAATTATTTTAGATTGTATCCCAAACTTTCTGGTATGACAGGAACTGCAATGACAGAATCTGCTGAATTGCTTGATATATATAAACTTGAAGTAATTGAGATACCTACAAATAAAGAATGTATTAGAATTGATAATGATGATGAAATATATAGAACTAATGAAGAAAAATATACAGCTATAGTAAATGAAATAGAAGCTTGTGTAAAAAAAAAACAACCTGTATTAGTTGGAACTGTAAGTATTGAAAAATCTGAAATATTATCAAAAATTTTAAAAAATAAAAAAATAGAACATAAAATTCTAAACGCTAAATATCATGAACAAGAGGCTTATGTTATAGCACAAGCAGGTAAACCTGGGGCAATTACCATAGCTACTAATATGGCTGGAAGAGGTACAGATATACAACTTGGTGGAAATTTAGATATGCAAATAATGAAAATAGAAAAAGAAAATAATGGTAAAAAATTATCTGAAAAAAAAATTAATACTTTAAAAAATGAAATTAAAAATGCGAAAGAACAAGTTATAAATTCTGGAGGTTTGTTTGTATTAGGAACTGAAAGACATGAGAGTAGAAGAATAGATAACCAATTAAGGGGAAGATGTGGAAGACAAGGTGATATTGGTAATTCAAAATTTTATATTTCTTTACAAGATGATTTAATGAGAATCTTTGGATCTGAAAAAATTGATGGAATGTTAAAAAATTTAGGATTGCAAGATGGTGAGGCCATAGCACATAAATGGATAAATAAAGCAATTGAAAAGGCCCAACAAAAAGTTGAAGCAAGAAATTATGATATTAGAAAATCATTATTAAAATTTGATGATGTTATGAATGATCAAAGAAAAGTAATTTACAATCAAAGAACAAAAATTATGGACTCTAAAAATGTAAATGAATTTATACAAAATATGAAAAACGAAACATTAAATATTATGATTGATGAATGTATTCCTAAAGATTCTTATTTTGAGCAATGGAATCTCTCTAAACTAGAAAATGATATTGGACAAATTTTCGGAATAAAAAAAGATTTAAAAAAAATAGGTAAAAAAGAAGGAATAGCTAATGAAGAAATAAAAAATATTCTTCTTAAAGAAATAAAGATTAATGAAGAAAAACAAGAAAAAGAAATTGGTATTGAAAGTTTAAGATCTCTTGAAAAAGGTTTATTATTGCAAATAATTGATCATTCTTGGAAAGATCATTTACTTCATTTAGATTATTTAAAACAAGGCATTTCTTTAAGAGCATATGGTCAAAAAGATCCATTAAATGAATATAAAAAAGAAGCTTTTATACTTTTTGAAAATATGCTGTTAAATATTAAAAGAAATATAAGCAAAGTCTTAAGTAATATAAAAATTGAACAACCAAAAGAAGAGGAGGATGTTTATAAAGATCAAAGATTAGAAAATAGATCAGAATCTAGCCCCAATATTGAAAGAGGTAATTTAGATATAAAAGCTGGCCTTGCAGCAAAACAATTTCCCGAAGAAATAAAAAAACAAAAACCAAAAGATAAAACATGTTTACTGAATTATTTTCCAAAAAATAAGATTCCAAGAAATACTAGATGTCAATCTACTGGATTAAAATATAAAAATTGCTGTGGAAAACCAGTTTAAATATAAAAATTATAAAGATTTGTTTGTTGTCATCAAAAATTTTTCTCTTCTTAATCTAACTAATTCTTTTGAATCTATATTTAAAATTTGATTTAAATTTTTTTTAATTGCTTCACTTGCATTTTTAATAGTTTGTTGACGATTTCTGTGAGCACCTCCAGTTGGTTCAGGAATAATTTCATCTATAATTTGAAGTTCTTTCAAATCTTGGGCTGTTATCTTCATTGCTGAAGCTGCCTCTTCTGCATATTTAGTATCTTTCCATAAAATTGAAGCACAACCCTCAGGAGAAATTACAGAATAAACTGCATGTTCAAGCATTAAAATTTTATTAGTTGTTGCAATAGCTATTGCTCCGCCTGAACCGCCTTCTCCAATAATTACAGATAAAGAAGGAATTTTTAAGGATAATGAGACTTCTATACATTGCGCTATAGCTTCCGATTGTCCTCTTTGCTCAGCACCTACACCTGGATATGCTCCTGGTGTATCCACTAAAGTTATTAAAGGTAAAGAAAATTTCTCGGCTAATTTCATTAATCTTATAGCTTTTCTATATCCTTCAGGATTTGGCATTCCAAAATTATGTTGAATTCTTGATTCCGTATCATTTCCTTTTTCATGTCCTAAAATCATTACGCTTTTATTATTAAACGTTCCAATCCCTCCAATTAATGCTGGATCTTCCTTAAAAAGTCTATCACCAGAAAGTGGCTCAAAATCAGGTATTAATTCTTTAATGTAATCAATAAAATGAGGACGGTTGAAATGTCTTGCAACTTGAAGTTTATGCCATGGAGTTAATTTCTTATATATTTCAGAAAGCTTTTTATCTATTCTTGTTTTTATTTGTTCTATTTCGTGATTAACTTCTATTAAACTAGATTTGTCCGATCCTGATTCTCTTAATTTTGTTATTTTATCTTGTAAATCAGATATACTTTTTTCAAAATCTAATATATTTCTCAATTTATTTCTTCTTTATTATTTTTCTATCAATTTTGCTTTTTGGACCATAACTTCGGCCTGTCTTACTGAAGCAAGATCTATTAATCTTCCATCTAAAGAAGCAGCACCTTTGCCTTGTTTTTGAGCCTCTTCCATTGCTTTAAGGATTTTTTGTGCTTTTGTAACTTCTTCTTCAGGAGGAGTAAAAATTTTATTTGCTAAATCAATTTGTGAAGGATGTATTGCCCATTTACCTTCGCAACCTAATACGGCAGCTCTATTAGCTGAAGATTCATATGCATCTGGATCTTTGATTTCTCCAAATGGTCCGTCAACTGGTCTTAAACCCGCAGCTCTTGCAGCAATAACCATTCTGCTTAATGGATAATGCCACATATCGTTCCAAACTGTTTCTCTTTTGCCTGAAGAATCTGGATCGGTTAAAACAGAATATTTTGGATTTTGTGTTCCTATTCCAGTAGTTTTAGCTTTTGTTGACGCAGCATAATCTGCTATACCAAAATGTAAAGATTCGTTTCTTTTGCTCGCTGTTGCAATTTCATATACATTTTGCATTCCTAAGGCTGTTTCAATAATCATTTCAAAACCAATCTTTTTTTTACGACCTACATGGTCTTCAACTTGAGTTACAAGCATATCGACAGCATACACATCTCTAGCTGTACCTACTTTTGGAATCATTATTAAGTCTAATCTTTCTCCCCCTTGTTCTATAACGTCAATGACATCTTTATACATGTAATGAGTATCTAAACCATTAATTCTTACAGATATTATTTTTTTTCCGAAATCCACCTCGTTAAGAGCTTTAATGATATTTTCTCTAGCTTTTTCTTTATCATCAGGAGCTACTGCATCCTCTAAATCTAGAAAAATTACATCTGCTGGTGAATTTGCTGCTTTTTCGAAAAATTCAGGAGAACTTCCTGGAACTGCAAGTTCACTTCTATTCAATCTTGTTGTTGCTTGTTTTACACTAAAAAAACTCATTTTAAAAAAATCCTCAAAAAATTATTAAACAAATGAATACCAATACTAATTATAAATTTCAAACGATATTTTTATTATTTTTATTTAAAGGGTGAAAATTCTCAATAGTTTCTATAAGTTTATCGCGATGTTCGGTATATTTTTGTGTAGTTGTTATACTAGAATGACCAAGTAATTTTTGAACAACCCTTATATCAGCTCCAGATGTTAACAAATGATTACCAAATGCATGTCTAAAAGAATGTGGATGCATTAAATTTTTTTCTACATTAACTTTATTAGCTAATTCATGCATTATTTGCAAAACCCTTCTCCTTGTTAAGAAACCATCTGAACTATTTGAAGGAAAAAGCCAAGGAGTATCTTTATTTTCATATTCTATTCTTCTATATTCTAAATACTTTTCAAGAATATCTTTAGTTTGTTGACCAAAAAAAACTATTCTTTCTATTCTAGTTTTTCCTTTTTCTGGTGGGTCTATTAATATAGTGCTTTTTTTTAAATCAATATTATTCATTTTTATTGAAATAAGTTCAGAAACTCTGATCCCTGTAGCATATAAAAGTTCTATTATTAAATATGATCTTAAATTTTTATAATTATCTGTGCTTTTTGAAATGACATTAAGAATTTTTTTAATTTGTTCAATTGATAAAGTTATAGACAAAGTATCTTCTGCTTTAGGGGTATCTATCATTTCCATTGGATTTTCAGAAACTATCTTTTCTGACATTAAAAATTTATAGAATCTTTTTAAAGCATAAATCTTTCTAGCTTTTGTTTTATTTTTAATTTTTTTAAATTTAAGGTGTTCTAAAAAATCTAAAATATTTTTTTTTCTTATTTTCTCGAATGTTATTTTTTTTTTTTTTAAGAAATCTCTAAACTGATAAATATCGTATTTATAAGACATAATAGTGTTGTTATGAACGCCATCTTCTGAATTAAGTGTATGTAGAAAGTTATTTATTTCAGAATACATTTCTTTCATAATTATTTTAAAAAATTAGTGTCTCAATAACTAAATCTTTAGCTTTATCTCCTAATCCTATTCGATCTAGTGATTTTATAATTTTTTGCAAGAAAAAAGGGCTAAAATCATTTAAATTTCTTTCATCTATAGCAATTAGTATTAAAAGTATAGTTTCTGCCACGCGATTATTTTTTGTAGCATTATCTAACAATGACAACATTGTGGCATCGGGAAAATATTTGATATTATCCTTATCGTTATCAATTACTGAAAGCCAGATTCTTGGATTTATTTCTATCCCGTAATTCTCTAAAAAATACAAGCCAAGTGTGTTGAATTCTATTTTTTTATTTTCTTTTTGTAATTTATTTATAAAATCTAGAATTTCATCTTGCGATACATTTAATTTGTCAATGTTTTTATAATTATTATCTTTTATTTTGTAAATTTCTGTTACCGGCCACAAATCTATAAAATCTTTAAAAGAATTTTGATCTTCAAATTTCATTTTTTCTAGAATTTCATACCATGCGTAGGCTTCTTCTAGTTTTTTAGTATAAAAAAGCGCTTTACATGCTGTGCTAGCAAACCATAAAAGCTTTTTTGAAGGTTTTATTTCTAAGATTGTTTCTATATTGAGTTTAACTATTAAAGGATAATTTCCATTACTTAATGCTAAATTTATAGCCTTTTTAATTATTTTTGCTTTAATTTTTTCATTTTTTTCTCTTAT
>CAZEYC010000054.1:0-5649 GCA_964516965.1 uncultured Alphaproteobacteria bacterium
TTAGCAAGTCTTGAAATAAAAGGCTGATATCTAGCCATATCATCTAATTTTTCTTGTAATTCTTCTTCTGATAGATACAAAAGCCCGTTTTTTTTAAAAAAATCTAATTCTCCTGAATAAAAAATATGATCGTATAAATAATCATTTTTGTGTTCTTGAACTAATATTTTATAAATTTCAGATGTTGCGCTTTTTACTAAATCACTTTTTTTTCCATTAACAACAACAATTATATTATTTGAAAATTGAGGAAACTCTTTTGTAAATGCTATGTCATTTTTTCTAAAGGTTAATTCTTTTGAAAGTAAATCAGTATTAGAAGTGTTTACTGAAATATTTTTATATACAAAACATCCTGCAGATAAAGTAATCAGCAGAATAAAAAGGATAAACTTTTTAGGATGTGTTAAAACACAATCAATTAAAGACTTAAACATATCTAAATTCTATATCAAAAGAATTCTATCTTTAAGATATTTTATTCTGTGTTTTTTATTATAAACTGATCTATCCATCCAGGATCATTAATACATCTTCCAAAAGCAATTTCTTTACAACATTTTGGTTTATAATATTTTCCATTTTTTTTTTTATATAATTCATATTGTTGGGCTCTATAGATATGTTCTAATTGTGTAGCTTGTTGTTCTTTATATGTAAATTGAACTTTTTCACTATCTGTTGAATTGCTAAAAGCATTATTATAATCCTGCCAAAAATGAACTAATTCATGTAAAAATATAGTTCTAATACAAAGATTGTTAACTGGATCTACATTTTTTAAAAAATATAAAATCTCTTTTCCTTTTATTTGATTTTTTGTGGGGTACCATCCAATAACTGGGCAAGGTTTTTCACATGCCATTTGTGATAATTCTTTCTGATCCACAAATTTTATTTCTGGATGATATGGTGGCATTTCATAACTAGCTCCGATAGAACCTAAATGAGAATTGATCCAAATAAACAATGCAGTAATCGTTGTGTCTAACATACTAAAACTGATAAATATTTAATTTTATTCAATTTAAAATTAATATTTCGCCTTTTCCTTTACAAGATGAATCGCCAACTAATTTTTTTACATGAATATTAGTAAAAATATTTTTAAATGTTTTATTTATTTTTTTTAAATAAAATTCTAGAATTTTTAAAAATAAATAATTATTTTTTCCAGTTAATTTAAAATATGAAGGTATTGAAATATTATTTTTTAAAATAATAGTTCCTCTTTTCATTAAAAGACCAGGATTTTTTCCTATTTTTCCATTTATAATTACTGTCCCAGCAATCATTTGTGATCCAAGATAATCTTTAACAGAACCAGCAACAAAAATAATTCCAGATCTCATCTTAGAGGCTAAAAAATTTCCAGCATTTCCAGAAACAATAACTCTCCCACCACTCATACCTATTTTATTTCCTTGAATAGAGCTGCCTAAATAATCTCCAGTGTTGTTTTTAATCTGAATCTCTCCATTTTTAAGAGAATTTGCTGTGTAATTCCCCGATGATCCATATACAATAATTTTACCACCTTTCATTTGATTTCCTAAATATTCACCGGCATTACCTTTAATAATAATTATTCCCTGTGTCATTGAATCTCCTATGTAATCGCATTTTTCAAGATTCCCTTTAAAAATAATTCCTTTATTTAATTTTCCTTGAATAGAAAAAAAATCAGATAATTCTTTTTCTTCATTCCCATAAAAAATTTTTAAATTATTAATTTTTTTTTTTCTTAATAATTTATTTGGAACAACATCGCATAGATCCAAACGAAATACTAATTTTCTTTTTAATTTTAAAATTAAATAACTCATTTTATTATTTCCTGTAAATGAAAATGATATTTCCCTAATTTGCCACCATAATTTCCAGCAGAAATAGCACTAATTCCTTTATTAAATTTTCTACAAATTGTTTCAATTCCTATTCTCATTGTTTTAGCAATATCTTCTTGATCAATACCGTCAATAACAATTTCCAAAACAGCTTCGTCTCCTTTATTTAAATTTGTTTTTGTTAATCCTTTTAATGTTGGGCAATAGGCATCATTAGTTGAAGCAATAAGGCTTTTATATTTAGATCCTACTTTAGATCCTGAACGAACTATTCCACCAGGAAAAGGTAAAATTGTGTTTTCAATTTTTGACATTTCCTTTACAGCGCCTTCTCCAGCTTTTAAAACAAATTCTCTTGAAGAACCTAAAATTAATATGTTGCCTCCTCCAATTGCAGGAACAATATTTGTTTGTTCTTCAATTACAAATTCTCCATCCATAACTGGGATTCTCCAAAATCTGGTGTTTCCAATTTTTTTTGAAATTTGATAACCATCTCCAAAATATCGAAGTGATTCTCCTAAACTAATTTTCTCACCAGAATCAATTCCAGAAAAACAAGCTGTTGTTGGAGTAGTTAGAACACATTGCCCAACTCTCCTTAACACTTGCTTTGCCAAGCCTTTGCTATCCATGGCAAAAAGAAGTACCGATGCACCTGGTCTGCCATCTGGAGTTGCTGATTTTTGTAATTCTTTTTCAATACCACCTTCACAACCACAGGCAATCACAGATGTAGCAAATCCTGTCATACTTTCAACAGCTTTACAAACCCAATGCTTTGTTTCTGCTGTTATAATAATTCTAACAGCTTTCATTGGAAAAGCCTCAGCGAATGTTTTTTCTATTTTTATTTTGTTAATAATCATTTCTATTACATTGAATCTTTTCTAATTCAAGACCATGATCCCAAAGCTCTTGATTTTGTATAATAAAAGAAGATTTTTTTCTTCCTATATATTTATCAAAATATATATTTAGTTCTTTTTCAATACCCTTATCGTATTCAGTTTCTGCAAAATATAATTTTCCATTTGTAACTTTCTTTATTTCTCCATTTTTTACAACTATTTCGCCATCTTTAAAAACTAGGTAAGGTTTCTCAAACATTTTTTCTTTATCTTGGTGTTCATTATAAACAGTTATATCTGCTTTTGCTCCTTCTCCTAAATGGCCTATATTATTTAAACCTAATATCTTCGCAGGACCTGCTCTAGTTAAAATAGCTATTTCGTAAAGATCGTATTCTCTTTTTAAATTGTTTAAAATTGAATTTTTTTGAGCGTGTTTATTAATCTTTTCTAATTCTTGATTACGAAAATTTCTATCCATTAAGAGTTTAATTAATCTAGGATAAGCAGTAAAAGCAGCACCGTTAGGATGATCAGTTGTTAAATATACTCTCCAGGGATCTTTTATAAGCAAAAATAATTCAAGACCAATTGCCCATTGTAAACTATTAACATAATTTTTATCACGATATTCAAAGGGAACTATCCCACATCCTGCCTCACATTCAATATCTGCACAAATCCATTTTTTTGGATGGGCAAAAGAATGATTTTTGTATTGACTCATTGTATCAGCTGAAGCAGTCACTGTCTGACCGAACATAATTTGACCAATGTCACAGGTAATATTTTTATTTTTATTAATAGATTCAGCAAGTTTTGGTGCGCCTGACGAAAAATTTTTATCTCCTTTGTTATCATAAGAATGATATTGAATATGTGTTAAATGCATAGGTTTGCCATCAACAGCTTTTATTTGTTTTAAAGTGGTATTAATATTTCCTGGAACACCTAAATTACAACCATGCACGTGTATAGGATGAGGTGCTTTCAAATCAATAAGAGATTTTGTTAAAATTTTTAGTATTGATCTCGGTGTAATTCCATACTTTTTATTTTTTTCATCTAAATCTAATTGTCTTTGATTAAATTTAAAAGCATTAATACCTCCAGGATTAACAATTTTTACACCCAAGCATTTTGTAGATTCTAAAATCCAAGCTACATAATCATTAATTTTTTTTTGACTTGTTTTTTTTTGTATAAGATCTAATAAAAAATCATCATTACTTAAAACAACGTAACCACCTTTGTCAATTAACGGTATGTTACTCATTTCAATCATATTAGATCTTGCATTAGCTGGTATAACAGCCGGTTCAAAAACTGCTGTATATCCTAATCTTGCATATTTATATCCAATATGAAACGATGTGCATGTTGCTAATCCTGAACCAGATCTTAAATTATTAGTCGATGAATAAAGATATTTTTGTTGTTCTTCAGGTAAAAGTAATCTGGCTAAATTAATCTTACCTCCTGATATATGACTATGGATATCTATTCCTCCAGGCATTACAATTTTATTTTTTAAATCTATTGTTTTAAAAACTTTTTCTCCTGAAAGAGGTTTGTTTACGATCTTTCTATTTTTAATATAAATATTCCTTACTTTGCCATTAACTTTGTTAATAGGATCATAAATTTTTGCATTTTTAATTTTGATAATCATTTTAAAATTTTTCTTTTACCTGATTTAAAATATCAAAAACACTTGGTAACGTAAGGTTTCTTATTTTTTTTAAATGCATTGAAACAACTTTATCCACTCTCACTAAATGACTACTGTGATCAACTCCTGGGGTTCCTATTGGTATAAAAATATTTGCTTCATTCTTTTGAGAATGCGTGGGCGTTCCTAATAAGATTGATTTTATTTGTTTGTTAAAAATAATTTTATTTTCATGAAATGAGTCGATCCACAAAACTAAATCCACTTCTTTTTTTTCTAATAATCTTCTTGTTGAAAATTGATCTACATTATGAACAGGATGTTTTTTTGCAAAATTTGTTCTTATTGGAAAACCAGTTTGCCAAGTTAAAACTTCGTTAACAGTATTTAAATGATTAATATCTGATAATGGTAATCCAGCAAATCTTGTAAACTTATTTAAATCTTGTATTAAAAGATTAATTTCATTGATGATTAAACTGCCCAAATCTTGATCTAAATCTGAACTTGACCAAATTATTGACCCATAATTAGTTTTTTTTAAAATTTCTTGTAAAAAAATTAAATTTTTATCTCCTGCATTTTCATTAAATTCATTATTTATATTTTGTCTTAAATTAGAAATTAGGCTTAGCAAATTTTGATTATTTACAGATATAAAATCAAAATTATATTTATTTTTATTCTTTAATAAAAATTTAGGTTTATTAGAACCAATATAAATTACTTTTCTTTTTTTAATCTTATTAATAGTTTCTTTCGGAAAAATATATTTTTCAAATATTCTCGGAACGGTTTTATCTGATGTTTCTACTATGATGATTGTATCACATCTATTTTTTAATTCAGATAAGGTTAAATATACACCCCCTATTTCTTTATAACTTTTTAAGTTTTTAATAAAAGAATCACTAGAAAAATGGTCAATAGTTCCTCCTACTTTATCCAAAATTTCTAATGCTAATTTTGTTCCCTTAATATCAGTCCCCATTCCAGTAAATAAAATTGATTTACTTTTTTTTATTAATTTAAATGTTTCTTCTATAGCAATCGTTATCGTTGTTTTCATTCCGTTAATCTTTGGAAATTGATCAAAAATTCTTTTATTTAAAGAATCTTTTAAAATTGGACAATTAGAATTTAAAGGTTTAAAAGTATTATTTTTTGCCTTTAGTTGTATATCATCACATAACAAACTGCAAAAAGGGCATGTAAAATTAATATTTTGCATATATAAAAAAAAAAAATTATTTATCGTATTTTATATACGAAAATCTTT
>CAZEYC010000055.1:0-5607 GCA_964516965.1 uncultured Alphaproteobacteria bacterium
AAATGGAAGTTTGGGCGCTAGAAGCATATGGTGCATCTTATACTTTACAAGAAATATTAACTGTAAAATCTGATGATGTCGCTGGTAGAACTAAAGTTTACGAATCTATTGTTAGAGGAGACAATAATTTTCAATCGGGGGTACCTGAATCATTTAATGTTCTAGTAAAAGAACTTAAATCTTTAGCACTTGATGTGCAATTAAAATTAACTAAAGAAACACATGTGTAATCATAAAAAATAAAAAAATGGATCGATTAAAAAATACTTTTTTCCCACAGAAGAAATCACCAAGCGAAACAGCTGAGTTTGATACAATTGGAATCTCACTTGCTAGTCCTGAAAAAATTAGATCTTGGTCGTATGGAGAAATTAAAAAACCTGAGACTATAAATTATCGAACTTTTAAACCTGAGAAAGATGGTTTATTTTGTGCAAAGGTATTTGGGCCTGTTAAAGATTATGAATGTATATGTGGCAAATACAAGGGAATGAAATACAAAGGAATTATATGTGAAAAGTGTGGCACTGAAGTTACTTTATCTCGTGTAAGAAGAGAAAGATTAGCTCATATTGACCTAGCTTCCCCTGTTGCGCATATATGGTTCTTTAAATCACTTCCAAGCAGAATAGGCGCGCTTTTGAACATCACTTTAAAATCATTAGAAAAAATTTTGTATTTTGAAGAATACATTATTGTTGAACCTGGGTTAACAGAGTTAAAGAAAAACGATCTTGTTACTGAAGAAAAATATCAAGAGTTGTTAGATAAATATGGTGAGAATAAGTTTGAAGTTGGAATTGGCGCGGAAATAATTAAAAAATTATTAAAAAGTTTAAATATTGAAAAAGAAATAAAAGCAGTTAAAGAAAACTTAAAAGAAACTAAATCTGAAATAACAAAAACTAAATTAATTAAACGTTTGCAGTTATTAATTTCTTTTAGCAAATCTAAATCAAAACCAGAATGGATGATTCTTGATGTTTTACCAGTTATACCACCTGAATTGAGACCACTTGTGCCTTTAGATGGAGGTAGATTTGCTACTTCTGATTTAAATGATTTATATAGAAGAGTTTTAAATAGAAATAATAGACTAAGAAGATTGTTAGAATTAAGCGCGCCTGACATAATCATTAAAAATGAAAAACGAATGTTACAAGAATCTGTTGATGCTTTATTTGATAATGGTAGAAGAGGTAGGGCTATACTAGGCTCTAATAAGAGACCGCTTAAGTCATTGTCTGAAATGTTAAAAGGTAAACAAGGAAGATTTAGACAAAATTTACTTGGCAAAAGGGTTGATTATTCTGGGAGATCAGTTATTGTCCCTGGTCCTAGTTTAAAACTGCATCAATGCGGTATACCGAAAAAAATGGCGATTGAATTATTTAAACCATTTATATACTGCAAGTTAGAACAATATGGTTTATCTAATACAATAAAAACTGCTAAAAAATTAGTTGAGAGAGAAAAACCAGAAGTATGGGATGTTTTGGAAGAAGTTATAAGAGAACATCCTGTATTGTTAAACAGAGCGCCAACACTACATAGATTAGGAATACAAGCATTTGAACCTGTTTTAATAGAAGGAAAAGCTATTCAATTACATCCGTTAGTTTGCACAGCGTTTAATGCAGATTTCGATGGAGACCAAATGGCAGTACATGTTCCTTTGTCAATGGAAGCACAAATAGAAGCGAGAGTCTTAATTATGTCAACAAATAATATTTTAAGTCCTTCAAGTGGCAAACCAATTATTGTCCCATCTCAAGATATGGTGCTAGGATTATATTACATGACTTTGATGATTGATGGCCAGCCAGGTGAGGGTATGACTTTTATCGATTTTGCAGAAATTGAACGTGCTCTTTTAGAAAAAAGAGTAAGTATACATTCAAGAATTAAAGTTAAATATTCTTATATTGATGAAAATAAAGAAAAAAAAGAAGAATTAGTTGAAACAACGCCAGGAAGAGTGCGCATTTCAGAAATATTGCCAAAAGATCCAAAAATAAGGTTTAGTTTAATAAATAAAGTTTTATCAAAAAAAGAAGTTAGTAACATTATTGATATTATTTACAGGCATTGTGGACAAACAGAAACAGTAAAATTTGCAGATAAAATTATGGGTATAGGTTTTGAGAATGCTTGTATAGCAGGTATTTCATTTGGAAAGGATGATCTTATTATACCCCCAGAAAAACAAAAATTAGTAAGCGATGCTGAAGGAGATATAAAAAAATATGATCAGCAATATTTAGATGGAATTATTACTAAGAAAGAAAAATATAACAAAACCATAGATACTTGGTCGCAATGCACAGATTCTGTTGCTAAAGCAATGACTGATAAAATTGAGAATACAAAAAACACAAAAGAAATTAATTCAGTTTTTATGATGGCTGATTCAGGCGCAAGAGGTTCATCTGCGCAATTAAAACAATTAGCTGGAATGAGAGGTTTGATGGCTAAACCGACTGGTGAAATTATTGAGACACCGATAATATCTAATTTCAAAGAAGGTCTGACTGTTTTAGAATATTTTAACTCAACTCACGGTGCAAGAAAAGGATTAGCGGACACAGCTTTAAAAACTGCTAATTCAGGATATTTAACAAGACGACTTGTGGATTCTTCGCAAGATGTTGTGGTCATTGAAGAAGATTGCAAAACAAAGAAAAGTATAGAAGTTTCTTCAGTTATTAGAAATGGTAATGTTGTAGCTTCCCTTGGTGAGAGAATTTTAGGAAGAACAGTAGCAGAAGATTTATTTAAATTAGAAAAAAATACAAAAAAGAAAATATTAAGTGCTGGAGAAGTAATTGATGAAAATACAATAAAAGAAATTTACGATGCAAATATAGAAACTGTGCAAATAAGAACAGTACTTTTTTGCGAATCTTTAAATGGTATTTGTCAAAAATGTTATGGTAGAGATTTATCTAAGGGAGTTTTAGTTAATATTGGAGAAGCTGTTGGCATACAAGCCGCTCAGTCAATTGGAGAACCTGGAACTCAGTTGACAATGAGAACTTTTCATATAGGAGGGGCTGTATCTCAAGCCATAATTCAATCTAATATTACTTCTAACTACAATGCAAAAATAAAAATTATAAATAAAAAAACTGTCAAAAATAAAGAAGGTAACTTAATAATAATGTCTAGAAATTGTAAAATTAGTTTCTTAGATAATAATAATAAAGAAAAATCATTAAATAATGTTCCATATGGCGCTAAATTGTTTGTTGAAGATGGAAAAAAAGTTAAACCTGAGGATTTAGTTGCCTCATGGGATCCTTATACAACACCTATTATTTCTGAGAGAGATGGAATTATAAATTATGAAGATATTATTGATGGTTTTTCATCCAGAGAAACAGTTGATTCATCTACAGGTATTTCTCATAGATCTATTATTGATTGGAAGGTAAATCCTAAAAGCAAAGATCTTAAACCACAAATTAAATTGGTAGATGCAAAAGGAAAAAATTTAAAACTAAGTAAAGGAACTGAGGCTAGATATTATTTACCTATAGATGCAGTTTTGAGTGTTGCAAATGAACAAAAAATATCAGCAGGAACAATCATTGCAAGAATTCCAAGAGAAACATCTAAATCAAAAGATATTACAGGCGGTTTACCAAGAGTAGCTGAGCTTTTTGAAGCTAGAAAACCAAAAGATCATGGCTTACTTTGTGCTATTGATGGTACAGTGAAATGGGGAAAAGATTATAAAGCAAAAAGAGCAATCATTATAGAACCAAATGATGCTAAACAAGAACCAGTCACCTATTTCGTACCTAAAGGCAAACATGTAAATGTAAATGAAGGAGATTCAATAAATAAAGGTGATTTGATAATAGATGGGCAACCAACTCCTCATGACATATTGGAAGTGTTGGGAAAAAATGAATTTGCTAATTACATGATTAACGAAGTGCAAGATGTTTATAGACTTCAAGGCGTTCAATTAAATGATAAACATATTGAAGTTATAGTTAGGCAAATGCTTAAAAAAGTGAAAATTTCAGATCCTGGGGATTCTACATTTTTACCAAATGAAGATGTTTTCAAAGATACTTTTGATGAGGTTAATAAAAAATTAAAAACTAGTGGAAAAAAATTAGCTGTGGGCAAACCAATTCTTCAAGGTATAACCAAGGCTTCGTTACAAACTAAATCATTTATATCTGCTGCTTCTTTCCAAGAAACAACACGTGTTTTAACAGAATCTGCAGTAACTAATAGAATAGATAGGTTAAACGGTCTAAAGGAGAATGTTATTGTAGGAAGATTAATACCAGCAGGAACAGGTAATAAAGTAAAAATTTATAAAGAAATAGCTGCAGATAAAGATAAAGAAATTATTAAATTAATTGAGAAAAAAGACTCAAAAAAGACTACTTCCAAAGAAAAAAATAAAAAATAAAGAAAATAATATTTTTTTTATCTTTTTAGTTGATTAGATAGCACAAATACCTATTATCTGCTTCACAGAACAATAATTTGTAATAATTATTAATTTTTTTTTATTTTTAAATATGCCTACAGTTAACCAATTATTGAGAAAAGGTAGAAAAAAAACCTTAGTTAGGAATAAAGTTCCTGCTATGAAAAATTGCCCTCAAAAAAGAGGTGTTTGTGTAAGAGTCTATACAACAACTCCGAAGAAACCTAATTCGGCATTAAGAAAAGTAGCTAGGGTTAAATTAACTAATGGTTTTGAGGTAACTTCATATATTCCAGGTGAAGGACATAATTTGCAAGAACACTCTGTTGTAATGATTAGAGGTGGCAGAGTTAAAGATTTACCTGGTGTACGATATCATATTTTAAGAGGTAATTTAGATACCCAAGGAGTTGGAGATAGAAAACAAAGAAGATCTCTTTATGGAACAAAAAAACCTAAATAATTCACTTCAATATCATGTCTAGAAAAAAAAAAATAAATAAAAGAGAAATAGAAGCAGATCCAAAATATGAAGATACTGTAATTACAAAATTTACTAATGTTTTGATGCTTGATGGAAAAAGAACAAAAGCTGAAAAGATTTTATATTCCACTTTAGAAAGAATTTCAAAAGAGAAAAAAGAAGATGCCAAAAAGATTTTTTACGATATTTTAAATAACGTTCAACCTAGGGTTGAAGTTCGTTCTAGAAGAGTAGGTGGAGCAACTTATCAAATACCTATGGAAGTAAAAGCTGACAGAGCAAGAGCTTTAGCAATAAGATGGGTAATAGATGCTGCTAGAAAGAGAAATGGTAAGAATATGAAAGATAAATTATATAACGAATTTTTAGACGCATCACAAAATAAAGGTGGTGCAGTTAAAAAAAGAGAAGATACGCATAAAATGGCTGATGCTAATAAAGCATTTGCGCATTTTAGATGGTAATAAAATGACTAGAAAAACTGAAATAACAAAATATAGAAATATTGGAATCTGCGCACATATAGATGCTGGTAAAACTACTACAACTGAAAGAATTTTATACTATACAGGCAAATCTCATAAAATTGGGGAGGTTCATGATGGTAATGCTACCATGGATTGGATGGAACAAGAGCAAGAAAGAGGCATTACAATTACTTCAGCAGCAA
>CAZEYC010000056.1:0-5480 GCA_964516965.1 uncultured Alphaproteobacteria bacterium
AATCGAAATTAAAAAAGAAAAAGATTCAGAAAAGAAAAAAAATCTAAGAAGAAAAAATAATCAGCTAATTCCCTTTTTTTAAATTTAGAATTTTTAAAGATAGCTCCTTTAATCTTGTTTCATCTATTTCTGTTGGAGCATTCATCATTAAATCTTCAGCTTTTTGATTTAAAGGAAAAGGAATTATTTCTCTTATATTTGGTTCATTAGCAATTAACATTACAATTCTATCAATACCAGGTGCGCATCCTCCGTGGGGTGGTGCGCCATAACTAAATGCTTGTAAAAGACCACTAAATTGTTTTTCTAAATCTTTTTTTGAATAACCGGCTATTTCGAATGCTTTTATCATAATTTCTGGTTTATGATTTCTAATAGCACCACTTGATAATTCAACTCCATTACAAACAATATCATATTGATATGCTTTTATATCTAATGGATTATTTTTTTCTAATGCATCTAGTCCACCTTGTGGCATAGAAAATGGATTGTGACTAAATTCAATTTTTTTTGTCTCAATATTTTTTTGATACATTGGATAATCAACTATCCAACAAAATTGAAATTCATTTTCTTTAATCAATTTTAGTTCGTTCGCAACTTTCATTCTAGCTAGTGCAGCAAATTCCATTATTTCCTCAGACTTGCCACATAAAAAAAAGATAGAACTATTGCCATCGATATTTTCAATCTTTAGAAATTTTTCTATTCTTTCTTTATCAAGATTATTTGCTATAGGTCCCTTACCTTCATTATTTATAAATTGTATATAACCCATGCCGCCTTGTCCTTCTTCTTTAGCCCAATTATTAAGCTTATCAAAAAAAGTTCTTGGTTGATCTTTTGTATTTGGTGCCGGGATTGCAATGACAATTGATCCTTTTTTTATATTGTCAGAAAATAATTTAAAAGATGAATCTTTAAAAATATCTGTAACATTTGACAAAATTAAAGGATTACGTAAATCAGGTTTATCATTTCCATACTTTTTTACGCATTCATCATATGGTATTCTTTTAAATGGCGGCTTAGATATTAAAAAATCTTTTGATAGTTTTGAAAATACATTAAATAAAACTGGTTCTAAAGCATTAAAAACATCTTCTTGTGTTGCAAATGACATTTCATAGTCTAATTGATAAAATTCTCCTGGTGATCTATCTGCTCTACTATCTTCATCTCTAAAACATGGGGCTATCTGAAAATATTTATCAAAACCTGCAATCATTAAAAGTTGTTTAAATTGCTGCGGTGCTTGAGGTAATGCATAAAATTTTCCAGGGTGGACCCTACTTGGAACTAAATAATCTCTTGCTCCCTCAGGAGAACTTGCAGTTAATATTGGAGTTTGTATTTCAATAAAATTTTGGTCATTCATACCTTGTCTAATTAAAGAAATAACTTTATTACGTAATAAAATATTTTTTTGCATTTTAGACCTACGTAAATCTAAATATCTGTATTTTAAACGAGTATCTTCACCATAATCTTTATCAGAATTTACTTCTAACGGAAGTGGTTTAGAAGGAGATTCATTTATATATTCATTAACTGTCAATTCAATTTCTCCAGTTGGAATCTTTTTATTTAATGTCTCATTAGATCTGGGCACAACTTTACCAATGACAGTTATAACACTTTCAGTGGTTGTCTTTTCAGCTATTGGAAAATATTTGCTTTTTTTATCAATTACAATTTGCGTTAATCCATAATGATCCCTTAAATCTATAAATAAAAGGTTCCCATGATCTCTTTTTCTATGAACCCAACCAGAGATTTTAACTTCTTTATTTTTATCATTTAACCTTAACTGCCCACAATTATGAGTGCGATATTGATGCATTTGAATAATCAAATATTAAATTAATTCTTTTATAAAATTTAAATTTATTTTTTTTTTTGTTGACAAAGATTCTTTATTTATTTTATTAACTATCATTTGTAAATTTTTAAACGATCGTTCTGATCTACTAACAATAAATTTAATTATTTTTTTGTCTATTAAAATTTGTTTATCTGCAAATAATTTAACAAGTAAAAATGATAAAAATTCATCATCAGGTTTTTTTATCAGAACACTAAATGTTGCCATAAGTCTTGATTTTAAATCTGGTAATTTTAAATTCCAAAATTTTGGAGGTCGAATATCTGTAAAAATAACATAACTTTTTTTCTCATCAATTAAATTATAAAAGTGTAACAAATGTTTTTCTATATCTGCTCTTTCCTTTAAATTAGCATTTTGAATAATTGAACTAATATTATCAATTATAAAGTGTTTGTTCTTTAAAAAAATCTTATCTAAAGAATTCTTTTTAAAATTCTTTAAGTTCAAAACAGAAGCTTTTGTTTTTTTTTGCCATATACTAGCTAAATGTGATTTACCTGATCCTTTTTCTCCAATAATAATTATTCTTCTATATTCCCAATTTGGCCAATTATTAATTAAATTAAAAGCTGTTCTATTACATGTGGAAATTAGAAAATCATCAATATTATGAATTGACTTATTCTTTAAATTTAAAAAAAATTGATCGTTTTTATTTATATTAAACATTATAGTTTTAAGTAATTTCTTGATACCATCTAATAATATACAAAATACCTGATATTAAAGTGATGCAAACAGTAAATAAACCAAAATACTTTATTATTATTTCAAGATCATATAAATAAGCATAATTAAATAATAGCATTCCTGCATATAATGATTGAGAAAAAAAAGTTAATTTTCCAATTTGTAATGGTGTAAAATTTATTTTTTTCTTAAAAAGCAATGAAAGAACAGTTCCAATTAAAATAAACAAATCCCTTAAAAGAATGATCATAACAATTGGAGTAGCTAATAAATTAACAAAATTTAAAGTTATAAAAACAGAAAATATTAATAATTTATCTGAAAGAGGATCAATTATTTTACCAAATTCACTAACTAAATTTAATTTTCTAGCTAAAAAACCATCAATCAAGTCAGTAAAAACGGCATATATAAAAACCCAGAATGCTATTTGTATATTGTTTTCTAGAAGCATCCATAAAATAACAGGTGCAGATAGTAATCTAGAAAAAGTAATTGTATTTACAATATTGATTTTTATCATTTATTAAGAGTTACGCTCTTTTCATTAATATTAAATTCAAGATCAGATTGTTTCAAAGCAACTTTTAATTGATTATAATTTCCTGAAAATAAAAGATAAATTTCTACAAAATCTTTAGAAAACTTTTCTATTTTATAATTAATAACAATAGGAATATTTTTCACCAAATCACGTATCTCAACCCACTCTTTTAGATTATCATAATGTATTTTTAATTTAATGTTGTTTGTTGAAGTACTAAGAATGTTTGCAACTTTCCATTGATTATTTACAAAATTCTCAACTTTTAACTTAGCTTGCGTTAATAAATTATCAGAATAGTCCTCAATATCTGTTTCAATAATATCTTCAAAATTATTTGTTTTATTTGCGTCAAAACGGTGAATTGACAAATCAAGCATTAAAATTACTTTGGATTTGTCTCTATTATATCTTTTTTTTAATATAGCTAATAAAATGCCATTGGAATTATGGGAATCAGCAATCTTTTTTAAGTTCTTTAAATTCTTTTTTAATGCTTGATTTGGATTTATATATATAAAATCACTAAACCTACCTTCAGAAGCTTTAATAGGTATTAAGCCTGTGTCATTTGTTGTTTCAGACCATAAGTCTTTCCAAATATTTTTATCATCCCATAAATAAGTCACGCCGCCAAATTTATAAATAGGCAAAATTAAAAGAGGTTTGCTTTTAGTGATAGAAAATTTTATATTGCTTTTTTTAAGAAAACTTAAAATTTTATCTTTCTTAAATTTTACTAGTATAGAACCTATATAGCTAACAGAAGTAGTGTTTTCACTTTCAATTTCTATTTCTTGAACAAATCCTAATATTTTCTCAGTATCAAGATTCTCTAAAATTTTTTCATACTCATTTTTGAGTAATATTTTATTCATTAATGTTTTGAAACCTTTTTCTTGAGCCTCTAATAATGCAATTTCTTTCGCTTTGACAGAGGAAGTAGAACTAATATTTACTAAAATATTTCTTACAGTGAAAACTTCATCATTAACCAAACCAGCAAATAAAAAATTATGCTTTAAAAATAATAAAAAAAACAAAAAGATTGCGAAAAATCTTGTATGTCTGTATTTCATAGTAATATGATATCTTTTAAAATATATTTATATTCAAACATTATATAAATGAAATCAAAAGTAAATAATTACAAAAATTCAGGCGTTAATATTAATGCTGGTAATCATTTTGTAAAAAAAATAAAAAGAAAGGTTTTATCAACTCATATTGATGGAACTGTTAATAATTTTGGTCTTTTTAGTGGTTTTTTTAATATTTCAAAATTAAATTATAAAAAACCTGTTTTAGTCAGTTCGGCCGATGGAGTTGGCACAAAAATTAAAATCGCACAAGAATTAAAGATTTTTGATACTATTGGTATAGATCTTGTTGCAATGTGCATTAATGACATTTTAGTTCATGGAGCAAAACCTATATTCTTCTTAGATTATATTGCAGTTGATAAACTTAATATAAAAAAAACAGAAAAAATAGTTAATGGTATTTGTAATGGATGTAAAGAATCTGATTGTTCTCTTCTTGGCGGAGAAACAGCAGAAATGCCTGGTCTTTATAAAAAAGATGATTTTGATTTAGCAGGATTTGGTGTTGGCGTAATTGAGGAAAAAGAAATAATTACAGGAAAAAATATTAAAAAAGGAGATGTTATTATAGGTCTTAAATCTTCAGGTTTTCATTCAAATGGTTATTCATTAATTAGAAAAATTATTAAAAAAAAGAAAATAAGTTATAACTTAAAAATCAATTCTAAAATAAATAATCTTGGAAAATATTTATTAAAACCTACAAAGATATATTCAAAAATAATTTTAGAGTTAAAAAGTAAAAAATTACTAAATGGAGTATCTCATATTACAGGTGGAGGTGTAATTGATAATGTGCCAAGAATATTACCTAGTGGTTTGTCAATCAATTTTGACAATCATTCTTGGAAATTACCAGATATTTTTCAATGGATTTCAAAAATTGGGGAAATTAAATTTGAAGAGATGTTAAAAGTTTTTAACTGCGGTATTGGAATGGTAATTTTCTGTAATAAAAAAAATGAATCTAGAATAAAAAAAATATTAAAAAAGCAAAAAATGGATTATTTTCATTTAGGTAATGTCACAAAAAATAAAAAAAAAATAAATACAAAAGAATTAATTGAATCGTGGAAAAATTTAAAATAGTAATTCTTATTTCAGGCAGAGGTAGTAATTTAAATGCTATAGTTAAAAAATTTTCTAAAAAAAAATCTTCTGCAAAAATTATTTGTGTAATTTCAAATAAACCTAATGCTTTAGGTTTAAAAATTAAAGGTAAATTTGTAAAAGCTTTATTGGTAAATACAAA
>CAZEYC010000057.1:0-5371 GCA_964516965.1 uncultured Alphaproteobacteria bacterium
AACTAATTTTTTTTCACCACCACTCCATGCAGGATGTGTCTTTGGATCAATATCTAAATTTAAAACATCTCCTTTTTTACCCCAAGTTGATTTAGTGTTAAATTTAGTTCCATCTGTCATTACAACTTCTATTTCATGGTAATCCGGATGTTTATTTTTTTTCATAATGATAAAATATATATTTTTTTATAAAATTTGTAATGATTTTTTATTATTTTTTTATAACTTCTATAACAACTTTGTTATCGCTATTTTTCTTTTTTAAATTTCCTAGAGCTTTTACAATTAAGTTTTCTGGGGGAACTCCTGCATCAATAATGTTTGATCTAATATTAATAGCTCTGTCTAGGGAAATTCTTCTAGAGCTATCATTGTCATCATCATTTTTTGATTTAGCATAAGCCATAATTTTTAAATATAATTTATCTTTATTTCCTTTTTTATTTAAAAATTTTTTTATATTATTTAATTCAGTTTTTTTAATAGTTGCTGAATTTTCATCGAAAAATATTGAGATTTTACTAATATTATCATTATATTTGTTTTCATCAATATAAGCATAAGATTTATTTTTGAAATCTTTCTTTGTTTTTTTTTCTTTGTTCTTATTTTTAACTATTTCTTTGTCATTGCTTGTTTCTAAATAATCTTTTTTTATTTTTGTTCTTATATCTTTCTTAATAGAAATTATTTTTTCTTTATTTTCTTTTATTTTTTCAAGAACTGAAAAATTTACTTCGACATCTTTTTGATAATATTTACCTATTTCAACAGGATCTATGGAATAACAATTTTTATTAATTATTAAAAAAAAACTAAAAATCGTTAATGAGATTATTTTCTTTTTATTAAACATTATTTTTATTTTAATATTATATTATTTTTAAATTCATTAATTAGATTATTATTACATGCTAAAATATTTCCTGTATATAAGACATTATCTTTATTGTATATATCTTCTACAAAACCTCCAGCTTCTTTTACCAAAAGCGACCCAGCAGCAATATCCCATATTTTTAATCCAAATTCCCAAAAAGCATCATATCTGCCAGCTGCCGTATAAGCTAAATCTAAGGCTGCTGAGCCAAACCTTCTAACACCAGAACAATTTTGCATTGCATTTTGAAGTATTTTTAAGAAGTTTTTATGTGTATTTTCCATACCTCTCCAAGGAATTCCCGTAGAAACTAATGATTTTTTTAAATCACTTCTACCTGAAACTCTAAGTCTTGAGTTATTAAGAAAAGCACCAATTCCTTTTTCAGTCCAGAACAATTCGTCTTTAATAGGATCATAAATTATTCCTGATACTATTTCTTCTTTATGCATCAAAGCAATAGAAATTGAGAAATGAGGCAGACCATGAAGAAAATTTAAAGTTCCATCTAATGGATCAACAATAAATCTTTTTTCTTTTTCCCCTTTTTCAAAGTTTGGATTATTTTCTTCACAAATAATCTCAATTCCAGAATGAGCTTTTTTTAATTCTTTGATTATAGTTTCTTCTGAATTTAAGTCTGCCGATGTTACAAAATCACCAATTCCTTTTGTTGATACTTGTAAATTTTCAATTTCTCTAAAATCTTTAAGTAATTTATTACCAGCTTTGTAGGCTGCTTTTGTCATTACATTTATTATTGGGCTTTTTATAGTCATATTAAAACAAGAATTATTTCAATTTTTCAACATATGAATTATCTGATGTTTTTACTACTATTTTCATTTGTTCTTCTATGTGTAATGGGACCATAACTTTAACACCATTTTCTAAAATTGCAGGTTTTAAACCAGAAGTTGCTGTTTGACCTTTTGTAACAGATTCTGCACTATTTACTAATAAAATTACTGTTTCTGGAAGTATTATGTTTATTGGCGTTTCATCTTTAAATTCCAATATTACTTCTACATTATTATTCAAATAGGGTAAGAAATTTTTTAAAATATTTTTTTCACTAATACTTATTTGTTCATAATTTGATTTATCCATAAAAACATAACTATCTTCTTTCTTGTAAAGAAATTGATATTTTCTTTGTTCCAAATAAGCTTTCTCCAAATTTTCCTCTGATCTAAATCTTTCATTTTTTTTTGTTCCTTCAGTAATTTCTTTTAATTCAACTTGAATATATGCTCCACCTTTTCCTGGCTTAGTAACTTCAGTTTTTAAGACTTTCCATAATTTATTGTTTATTTCTAAAATATTTCCTATTTTTATTTCATTTGCTGATATTTTCATTTTTTTTCTTTTAAAATCTTATAAAATTTATTCACTGCATTAACAGGTCCTTTGTCAAAATTCCAAATTCCAGAACATATAGCAAATAAATTACATTCTGTTTTTAAAATTTTTTTACAGTTATTTATATTTATGCCTCCAATAGCAGCACATGGTATAGAAAAATTATTTTTAAACCAATTTATATTTTTATTTTTTGCTAAGAACTTAATTTTTTTTGTTTTTGTATTAAAAAAAGATCCAAATGAAACATAATTTGGTTTATATTGCATTGCCTTTAGTACTAATTTTTTTGAATTATGACATGTAATTCCTAAGTATTTTTTTTTTTTATGAATTAAATTAATTTTTTTTTTGGATAAATCTTTTTGACCTAAATGAATTCCATCGCAAAATTTTAATATTTTTTCACTCACGTAATCATTAATAAAAAATAAAGTATTATATTTCTTACAAAGAATATTAATCTTCTTTGATACTTTAATAATTTTTTTTTCACTTTTATTTTTTAATCTTAATTGTAAAAACTTTATTTTTTTAGTTTTTAAAACTTTGTTCAGAACTATTAAGTAATTATCAAGAAGTAATTCTTTTTTAAGAAGATTAGGCGGAGTTATTAAATATAAATATATTTTTTTCTTTTGAAAAAGATAATTCATTGATTATTTAAAGTTTAAAATCATCTTCTAATGCATAATCCCATTTACCTTGACATGCTAATGAATTCATTTTTGCTCTATGTAGAAAAACTCTTTGAGCTTTATCTTCATTTTCTTTTTTTCCTGCCCATACCTTAAGAGCGTCTTCTTGCAATGCTCTACCATAAGAAAAGGATAACTTCCATGGGTAGTCATTTAATTTATTAATTTCATTTAATATCATTGTGGCATTAACACTACTTAACCCACCTGATAAAAATACAATTCCTGGAACTTGTTCCGACACACAATCACGTAGGCAAAGTAAAGTTTTTTTTGCAGATTCTGCAATATCTAATTTTTCATTACTTTTGTTACCTGGAACAATCATATTAGGTTTAAGCAAGATTCCTTTTAAATTTACATTTTGTTTTTTTAATGAGTCAAAAACCATATTTAATGTTTTTTTTGTTACCTTATAACATTCTTCTAAACTATGGTTACCATCCATAATTACTTCTGGTTCAACTATCGGTACTAAATTATTTTTTTGACTTATTAACGCATACTTAGCTAGCAATGAAGAATTTTTTTCCAAGCATTCATTTGTAGGAATTTTTTTACCAATATTAATAACTGCTCTCCATTTTGTAAACTTAGCTCCATTATCAGCAAAAGGTTTCAAACGCTCATCTAATGTTTCTATTCCTTTTGTATAAGTTTCAATTTTATCTTTATTTATAGGTTCAAGTCCTTGATCTATTTTTATACCAGGATAACAATTAACATTTTCTAACTTTTCTTTTAAAGATTCATTATTTTTATTTTTTTGAAAAAAAGTTTCTTCAAATAAAATAACACCGGATATAAAATTAGAAATATTAGTAGTTGAGAATAAAGTTTCTCTATAATCACATCTAGATAATTCTGTAGATACAGTATTAATACTATCAAATCTTTTTTTTATAGTATTTGTACTTTCATCAGCTGCCAATATACCTTTGCCTTTTTCGACAATCTTTTCAGCAATATTTTCTAAATTTTCCATATATTAATTATCAAACCATTTTAAACATTCATCATAAACATTTTCAACATATTCTAGGTCTAATTTCTTTTTGTTAACATTGTTTACACTCACACCTTCTTTTTTACAAATATTTTTTATTTTTTTTAGAACTAATTGATTACATTTAATTTCAATACTTTTTATACCGCACTGAATTGCTTCTAAAGCCAAACCAATATCATTATTACAGTTTAGTATCTCACAATACTTAACTTTAGGAAATGACTTTTCTGCTTTTTTTAATAACTTTTTAAAAAAGAGAGGTCCCATATATGAAGCTGCATTCTCAGGGCTTAAAATATATATTTTTTTTTTAATTTTTGAAGCAGCTTTCATTGCGTAAAATGCTTGATTATAGTTGTGAACAACAACAACTTTAGATTGCTTTAAGTTTGGCATTTTCTTTAAAAAAAATTAAGAAATATATTTTGTTAAATCTACTAATCTATTTGCAAAACCCCATTCATTATCATACCAAGATAATATTCTGCATAATTTTTTATCAATTACTTTTGTTTGTGTAGTATCAAAATTAGAACTAAATGATGAATGATTAAAATCTATAGAAACTAAGGGTTCATTTGTTATTGATAAAATATTTTTTAAATTTGATTTTGCTGCTTCTTTACAAATTTTATTAATTTCATTTACGGAAGTTTCTTTTATAGAATTAAAAACAAAATCAATTAAACTTACATTCGCGGTAGGGACTCTTATTGCAGTTCCATCAAGTTTTTTATTTAATGACGGTATTACTAATCCAATAGATTTTGCCGCTCCTGTTTTTGTTGGGATTAATGATAACAATGCTGATCTAGCTCTTCTCATATCACTTTTATGATATGTATCTACAATATTTTGATCTCCTGTAAAAGAATGAATAGTTGTCATATGACCGTATTTAATACCAATTTTTTCATTTAAAATATGTGCTATTGGCGCTAAACAGTTTGTAGTGCATGATGCATTTGAAAGTATTTTATGATCATTTCTAATCTTGTCATGATTTACTCCATAAACTACAGTGATATCTGGGTTATCAGACGGCGCAGATATAATAACTTTTTTTGCACCTGCTTTTATATGTTTTAAAGAATCTTTTTTTGATGTTAAAATACCTGTACATTCAATAACAATATCTATTTTGTTTTTTCCCCATGGCAGTTTTAAAGGATCTTTTTCTGATATTGTATCAATAAAACCATATCCAATATTAAAAGAATTTCTCGTTTTTTTAATTTTTTTATTATAAACACCATGAATTGAGTCATATTTAAATAAATGAACATTTGAATCTAAATCAGCTAAATCATTGATTATTTTTACTTTAATATTTTTTTTATATTTGCTTTCACTTAAGGCCCTTAAAAATAATCTACCAATTCTTCCAAATCCATTAATAGCTACATTTACCATTTTATTTAT
>CAZEYC010000058.1:0-5370 GCA_964516965.1 uncultured Alphaproteobacteria bacterium
CACCAGGGCCTAACGCTGAAACTCTCCTTTTGTGAGTTATTTCAGAAAGAGGATTAGTTTGATCCATAAATTGAGATAATTGCGATGTTCCAAAGAATTCTCTTAAAATTGCAACTGCAGGTTTTGAATTTATTAAATCTTGAGGCGTTGCAGTAAATATATCTACTGAAGACATTCTTTCTTTGATAGCTCTTTCCATTCTAACTAAACCAATTCTGTACTGATTTTCAATAAGCTCTCCAACAGATCTCACCCTTCTATTTCCTAAATGATCTATATCATCTTTTTTACCTTTTCTATCATTAAGATGAATTAAATTTTTTACAATTTGTAAAATATCTTCTGAAGTTAGAACTGTTAATTCGCCTTGTACATCTAACTCATTTCTATTATTTAATTTGTACCGACCAACTTTAGATAAATCATATCGTTCTGGGTTAAAAAAAAGATTATTAAAAAGATTTTCAGCGGCCTCGGTTGTAGGAGGTTCTCCTGGTCTTAAATTTTTATATATATCAATAAGGGCATTTTCCCTATTAATATTAGGATCAGAATGAATAGTATTTCTTAATGCTGCTCCAACATTAACATGATCTATGTTTAAAATATGTATGTTATTAATATTTTCTTTATTTAATAATTCTAAATCTTTTTCTAAAACTTCATCTCCAGCTTCAAAAAAAATTTCTCCTGTCTTTGTATTAATAATATCTTGAGCAACATACGCTCCTATTAAAGAATTATCTGGAATAAAAATTTCTTTTAAACCTTCTTTCTCTAGTTTCTCTGCTTCACTTAATGTTACTTTAGTGCCAGACTTCTTTATTACAGATTTGTTTTTAGCATTTATTAAATCATTAGTCAGTTTGATATTATTAAATTTAGATATATCAAAATTTGTTTTCCAACCTTTTTCATCCCTATTTAATACTGTTGTTTTATAAAAATATCCTAAAATTTCTTCTGGGCTCATTCCAACAGATATTTTATTTTTTGACTTTGAAGGATCTTCTTTTTTTGGTAATGCCATAAAAAATGTGCTTGCTAGCATTTTCTTTTTTCGATCAATACGTACATACAAAATATCTTTTACATCAAATTCAAAATCTATCCATGATCCTCTCATTGGTATTATTCGAGCAGAATATAAAAGTTTTCCTGATACATGACCCTTGCCATTATCATGATCAAAAAATACTCCTGGTGATCTATGCATTTGAGATACAACTACTCTTTCAACTCCATTTACAACAAAAGTGCCTCTATTTGTCATCAATGGCATATCACCTAAATAAACTCTATCATCGACTGAATCTCTAAAAGTTTTTTTCTCCGGATCTTCTTCATCAATTTCATATCTTATTATTCTTAAAGTTACTTTTAATCCTGATGAGTAGGTAAATCCTCGTTGTTTACATTCGTCTACTTCATATTTTGGTTCCTCTAATTCATATTTAATGAATTCTAATGTTGCTTTACCTGAATAGTCATTGATTGGAAATATTTCTTTTAAGACTTGTTGTAAACCAGAATCTATTCTTTTGTTAGGATCGACTTTTATTTGTAAAAAATCCTCATAAGATTTTCTTTGGATTTCAATAAGATTAGGCATATCAAGAATCTCTTTGATATGTCCAAATCTCTTTCGAAAGCGTTTTCTTGAACTTATACTAGTTTCCATATAATCTGCAAAATGCAGCTAAAAAACAGGGATAATTAAAAAAATTATTTAAATTCTACTTTTGCACCAACAGCTTCAAGTTTCTTCTTTATTTCTTCAGCTTCTTCTTTTTTTACGCCTTCTTTTAAAGGTTTTGGTGCACTTTCAACTAAATCTTTTGCTTCTTTTAATCCCAATTCAGTAATTGCTCTAACTTCTTTAATTACATCAATCTTTTTATCGCCAGCTGCGACTAATTCTATATTAACAACACCGCCAGCATCATCTTCAGCAGATTCTTCGCCTCCAGTTGCTGGAGCTGTTGCAACGGCTACTGGAGCATTGGCTTCTACGCCCCATTTTTCTTCTAACAGTTTACTTAATTCTGCAGCTTCGCTAACTGACAATTTTGATAAATTTTCAACAATTTTATTTAAAGTATCACTAGACATTTACTTACCCCAATCAAATTAACAATATTTTATTATTTTTCAACATTATTTTTTAAATAATTTATTTATCCTTAGTTTCTTTAACTTCTGTTTTCTCTTCTGTTTTTGCTTCAGTTTCTGGTTTTCCATCTGTTTTTGCTTCAGTTTCCGGTTTTTCATCTGTTTTTGCTTCAGTTTCCGGTTTTTCCTCTGTTTTTGCTTCGGTTTCTGGTTTGTCCTCTGGAATATCTAATTTAGAATATTCATTGAATACTCTTGTTAATTTAGTAGCAGCAAACTTTAAAGCAAAAGCAATGTTTCTTGCTGGTGTTTGTATTAATGAAACTAATTTAGCACGAATCTCATCTAAGGTAGGAAGAGTTGCAATTTCTAGAACATCTTTTTGTTCAAGAAATTTATCACCAGTTAAACCACCTAAAATTATTAGCTTATTATGTTCTTTAGAAAAATTAACAGCAACTTTAGCAGCAGAAATTTCATCTTCACTATAGGCAATTGCTGTTGGTCCATTAAATAAATCTTTTAATTCTTTACTTTTATTTTCTTTAAGAACCAGACGCATTAAAGAATTTTTAATTATAGTAAAATTTCCACCTGCTTCTATTAATTTTAATCTTAATTCATCTGTTTCAGAAGTTTTTAAACCTGAATAATGAGTGATTACTAATAAACCAATGTTATCTAAGGAAACTTTGAAATTTTTTACAAATTCTTTTTTTTGATTTTTATCCATAAAACCATCCTATTATAGGAAATTAAGTCAATTATTTGACACCTACAGTTTTTGAAATAGTTTAGATTAAAAAAATAATTAAAAAAAAATATAAATCAAGAAAATTATTATTTCACAGAAGATATTTTTAGACTAGGTCCCATTGATAGACTTAAATAAATTTTTTTTATAAATTGACCTTTAATAACATCTGGTTTTGATTTTTTTACTTTATCTAGAAATTCTTTTACATTTGTAATTAAGTTTTCATTAGGAAAACTAATTTTGCCAATTCCTGCATGAACTATTCCAGCTTTTTCAGATTTAAATTGAATTTGACCTTCTTTAAAATCTTTAATAGTTTCAGTTAAATTATCAGTTACAGTTTTTGTCTTTGGATTAGGCATAATTCCCAAAGGACCTAATTTACTAGCAATAGGAGCTAAATCTTTCATCATTTCAGGAGTAGATATTGCTATATCAAATTCAATCTTTCCTTCATTAATTTTTTTTATTAAATCTTCGTTGCCAACTATATCAGCGCCAGCTTTTTTTGCTTCATCTATTTTTTCACTAGATGCAAAAACAGCTATTTTAATTTTTTTGCCAGTTCCGTGAGGAAGTTTTGAAGAACCTTTAGCAAGATTTTCTCCTTTATTTTTCTCTTTGTTTAAAACAATAGCAATTTCTAAAGTTTCATCAAATTTTACTTTTTTTGTATTTTTTAAAACTGTAATAGCTTCTGCCAATGAGTAAGGCTCTTTCTTATTTAAACTTTTTTTATTTTCTTTATGTCTTTTACTTATTCTTTTCATTTTTTTCTTCTCCTGATGCAGATTCATTAGCATCCCCAGCGGTCTCTGGTTTCTTCTCTTCAGTTGTCTCAGCTGGTGTTGGTTTTATTAATAATTGTTTCTTTAAATTCTCATCAACTTTTAATTCTCCTGAGTCAACTACTTCAAAACCCATTGACCGCGCAGTTCCTGCAATAATTTTAGAAGCTTGTTCAAGACTATGAGCATTAAGATCATCCATTTTCTTTTTTGCAATTTCTTCTATTTTAGATTTTGGTATCACGCAAATTGTATCTCTTCCTGGATTTCTACTTGATTTAGTCAAATTAGCAATTTCTTTTAGAAAATGAGATGCTGTAGGTTTTTTTGTTTTAATTTTAAATGTTTTATCTTTAAAAATTGTTACTACGCATGGTACCGGACTTCCGGGTTTTTCATTTTTTGTTTTTTCATTAAAAGATTTACAAAATTCCATAATATTTAAACCTCTTTGTCCCAATGCAGGACCAACAGGTGGCGCTGGATTTGCTTGACCAGCTGGAATCTGTAATTTTAAATATCCATCAATTGTTTTTGCCATAGTAATTATTTACCTTATCACATTTTTTCTACTTGAGTATAATCAAGTTCCACAGGAGTTGATCTGCCAAATATTGATACTGAAACTTTCAGTTTTCCTTTTTCTTCGTCAACCTCTTCTACCATACCATTGAATGAGGCAAAAGGTCCGTCAGAAACTTTAACTTGTTCACCAACTTCATAAGATATTTGAGGAGCTATATATTCGACTGTATCATCTGCTTTTTTTAACATTTTTAAAGCTTCGTTTTCTGATAATGGAACAGGATTATGATCATTACCAACAAAGCCCGATACTTTATTTGATTTTTTAACTAACTGCCATGTTTCATTATCCATTTTCATTTTTACAAGAAAGTATCCTGGAAAGAATTTTTTTTCAACATTAATTTTTTTTCCTTTTCTAACTTCAATAACGTCGTGAGTTGGAATTTTAAAATCTTCAAAACTGCTAGACATGCCTTTCTTTTTTGCATTTGTTTTAATTGTTTCAACGGCTTTATCTTCAAAACCTGAATGTGCTTGAACAACGTACCATTTTATATCTTTAGGATCTGTATTGTTGTTGCCACTATCCTCAGTCTCTTCAATATCTTTTTCTGCGATAGTTTCATTCTTTATATTTGGAATATTTTTTTCTTCTTCTTTTTTTTCTATTTCATTTAAATCGTTTCTTTTTTCATCAGATTCCAAATTTGAATCTTTAACTGATGTATCCTTATTAGTTAGATTATCAGATTCATCTTTTTTTAAAATATTATCATTTGTTTGGTTATCAGGAGTTCCAATTATTTCATCTTTTTTTTCTTCAATATTAGTTTCATCATTTTTTTTATCTAAATCTTCATTAGATTTATCTAAATTTTCAGAAGTTTCGTTATCATTATTATTTTGATTCTCATCTGTCATAATTACTATTTTAAAAAATTAATTTTATTAATGAAGAAAAAATCCAATCAATAAACATAAAAAAAAAGGCTGCTAACAAAACCATAAATAGAATAGATATTGTTGTCATAGTTGTTTCTTTTCTATTTGGCCAAGTTACTTTGGATACTTCTGATTTAACTTCTCTAATAAATTCATTAATTTTTTTCATTTTTCTCACTTTACAATACTGGCAGGAGTGGAGGGACTTGAACCCGCAACCTCCGGTTTTGGAGACCGGCGCTC
>CAZEYC010000059.1:0-5370 GCA_964516965.1 uncultured Alphaproteobacteria bacterium
TTAAATGTAGGTTTTTTAGAGTTATTGCCATTTGATGAAGAACTGTGCGAAGAGGAAATATACTCTGCAATATATGAAAAAGTTAAATCGATGCTTCTTTCAGATGAAAAATTACTGCCGACAAAACATGGAGGTTATTCCCATCCTACAGACTCCATTCTTGCTAGAGGTAAAGAATTAACCAATTTACTTAATCAAAGTGATATTCAATTGTTATTTGACAGATCTCATTGGCTCAGCACTGATATTACTTATGATAGAACACAGGCTTTGAGGGATTATATCATAAATGAGTTAGATGTAGATGAAATTACTTTCGAAGATTTTGCAAATGAGATAACAGAAGAGTTTATCAAAGGAAAAACTGATGCCTGGATTATTGGATTCTATAAAAAGTTAAGATATCAGACAGCTCTATTCAGAGGAAAAGACCGATTCAATAGGTCTGGAATTTTAAGGACCAAACCAATTATTAGACTCAAAAAAAATGAACACTGCGCACCTTATGATTATCAGGGTATAATTCAAGTCTATTTCCCAGGAAAGTCAAAATCAAATTATAAGGTAATAAAACCTGCCATTACTAAAGATAAACAAGCTTATCAATTCTTAAAAGATATTGGTGTTACAAAACCTGATCTTTATTCGGAGATCAATGAACTTATAATCCCAAAATATCAAACTGATGAAATTAATATAAGTGAAACAGAATATTTTGAAGATCTGGAAAAGCTTATTTCTGCAATAGAAAAAGATTCATCGGATAAAAGAACTAGATTGATAGATGAATTAACAAAATTAACGTTTATTGATGCAAATGGCATAGATGCAAATGAAAATTATTATGTTTCCCCTTCAGAAGTATATATTCGAACAAATGACTTATTTGAATATTTTAATGGTTACAATAAAGCATTTTTCGTAGATAAATCATTATATGAAAAATTTGGCAATAATCACTTAGAAAATTTTTTACTTACCATTGGATGCAACGATAGTCCAAGAAGAATTCAGATAGAGGCAGACTTGTCTTGGCAAGAGAGAAATGAATTAAGAAATAATGATGGTTGTAGCCGTGAAATGGGCACTTATGATTATGACATTGATGGATTAAATCATTTTCTCAAGAATATTACTAAGCAAAAATCAATATTATTGTGGCAATTTTTAATTAATTCTCTTGAAGAATATGATGAATGGAATAAATCCACATTCTTTTTAGGGAAGTATAACTGGTTTTACTATTCAGACAAGTCCGCTGTTTTTGACTCAAGATTTCTGAAAAAACTTCGAAGGAGAAAATGGCTTTTTAATATAGAGGATGCAAGCGTTTCACCTAAAATGCTTTCTATTTCTGAACTAAACAGTGATTATAATAAGAATAATGAGCATGTTAGCTTATTAGAAGAAAAATTGGGTTTCCAGCTCGATGAAATTAAACAGCTTGAGGAAAAAACTGGGGGAAAATTTATTCCCCCTGAAGAAGTCCAAAAGTATGAGGAATGGAAACAGCAACAAGAAGGGGAAGACCCTGACTCTGAAGATGGAGAATGGGAACCAAGTATACCGATTGATGATGTTGAAATTGAGGCAGAAGAAGTTTATTTATGTTCAGTAGAACGGCAGGATCTACGTAATCAAGACACTAGTGATGATTTCGAGGATGAAGATGATTTCGAGGATGAAGAGAATGGCAAAAAACAAGAGGACAGAATACCTAAGGCAAAAATTGGGAAATTAGGTGAACAGTATGTATATAATTATTTTTGTAAGAAACAATTTTCTATTCTTAATCATTATGAAGAAACTAATAGAGGATTTAAAGGAACATTGGCTACAGGAGCAGAGTGGGAAATAAAATGGTTAAATAAAAATAGAGATGCAGGTAAAGGCTATGATATGGTTGTAGTAATTAATGGTAAAGAATCTGAATATATTGAGGTTAAAACTACTATTGAAAAGGGAGTAAAATTTCACAATATCACGGGAACACAATGGGAATTTGCCAGGACTCTCTTCAACGAAAATGAGGGTGGCAAATATAAAATATATGTTGTGAAAGGAGTAGATACATTAGATGCAAAAATAAAGATAATTTCTGATCCAATAAAATTGTGGAAGGAAGGGGATCTTTATGCTCATCCGATTCAGTTTAAAATTTAGCAAATGATCAAATACACTAATAAACAGCAAGAGGCTATTAATACTTTGGATCAGAATTTGCAGATCATTGCATGTGCAGGCTCTGGAAAAACTCAGGTAATTTCCCAAAGGGTAATCGAAATATTAAGAAATAAGGAAACAATTGAACCCAAACATATTCTTGCATTTACATACACAGAAAAATCTGCTGCTGAACTAAAGGAAAGAATACTGAGATTGTGTCGAGAAGAACTTGGAGATATTCAAGGTCTTGGGGAAATGTTTGTTGGGACAATTCATGCCTGGTGTTTAAATACCTTGAGAGATAATATTTATGATTATCAGAAATTTTCTGTCTTAGATGAAATAAAGCTCAAATTGTTCATTGATAAAAATTTCAATCAGATCGGGATGACAGATCTCAACATGCAGATGTATAAGGATACAGGCCATTTTGTCGGTCTGATGACGATATTGAGGGAATCAACGTTTAAAGACCCGGAGAACATACCTGATGAATTAACTACAGCCTTAAATAAATACGAATCGACCCTGCAAAATGCTTCTTTTTTTGATTTTACGATGATCATGACAAAAATGTTGAAGCATCTTAAAGATGATAAGAACTTTAAGAAAAAGTTACATGATCAATTAAAATTTATCATTGTGGATGAATACCAGGATATCAATCCGATTCAAGAAGCAATTATTTCTACAATTTATAATAAGAAAAATAATATTTGCGTGGTTGGAGATGATGACCAAACCATTTATCAATGGCGGGGAAGTGATATTAATAATATAATTACCTTTCAAGACAGATATGATGATGTTTCCGTTGTAAGAATGGAAGATAATTTTCGAAGCTCCTCTGCTATTACAGAATCAAGCCATATTGTAATTCAAGAAAATGAATTGCGCTTAGATAAGAAAATGATATCTAAGAATATGCAATCATATGAAAAGGGCGATATCCTGATAAACAGTCTAAACAATGTAGATGAAGAAAACCAATTTATAGTAGATACAATAAGAAAGGTTAGAGGACTATCATTTAATGATAAGACAGAGACTCGTGGTCTTGATTATTCCGATATTGTAATTTTGTTAAGACGCTGGAAAAAGGCTGAGGCTATATGTGAAGCACTTAAAGATGCAAATATCCCATTTATTGTTGATGGAATTGCTCAATTATTTACTACAAGAGAAATAAGTGCCGCACAGTCTATATTCCAATATTTAAACAAGTCTTTGGATAAAGAATTCTTAAAACTGGCATGGGTTCAAGTATCAGATAAAATAAAAATAGAAGACCTTGATGAAGCGATTGAATATTTGGATGTAAAATCCCCTGAAAATGTTACTTTTTACAATGATTTTTGTCTTCAAGATATATATTGGACATTCCTGGAAAAAGCAAAGATAACAGAGGAGTCTTTTATAGATAAAAAAGGGGATATGATTGTTGGGAACAGGTCTGAAGAAATTATTTATTATAATCTGGGAATGTTCAGTGGTGTAATAGATGATTTTGAAAATATAAACTATAAATTACAGCCATCAACCAAACTGAGACGTTTTCTACAATTTTTAACTTTTGCTGCCCAAAACTACTACTCTGAAGGTTGGCTTAGTAATAAATACTGGACACCAAATGCAGTTCAGGTAATGACCATATTTCAATCGAAAGGCCTAGAATACCCTGTAGTATTTGTACCTGGGTTAAATAAAAATTATCTACCTTCACAAAGATTTGGTGGAAAATCTGTTTGGCACTATATAGATAAAGATCTCATTCAAGATCAGCACAGGTATGAAACTTCATTAGAAGATGAGAGACGACTATTTTATGTTGCAATTACAAGGTCAAAAAAGTTTCTATTTCTTACAAGGGCGCCAGATGGGAGGAATGAGCAAAATGAATCGCAGTTTTCTATTGATATCAAACATTCACCCTATGTTTTTTCTGCTATTGATAGAAACTATGACGATAGAGAATTTGAAGAACCTAGACCAAGATCTGATAAAGAAAATATTTCTCTTAATTTTAGTGTTTTAAAGAATTTCTATGATTGTCCTTATAGATTCAAACTTGTTAGTATGTACGGATTTTGTTTTCCCATTAGTATGAGAATGGGATATGGAAAATCAATACACGATGCACTCATGGAAATGCACCGAAGAAGTCTTGATGGTGAAGAAATTTCATTAGCACTTGTTGATCCTTTATTGGACACGCATTTTTTTCTTCCACATGCATATGAAAAAGTTATTCAAGATATGAGAAATAAGGCGGAATTTTCTATCAGTGAATATTTCAGAAGAAATGAAGATTCATTTAAAGAAATTGAATTTGCAGAAAAGGACATTCAGATTGATCTGGGTGAGGGCATTCTCGTATCAGGACGTATCGATTTAATAAAGAAGAAGAATCTTGATGGGTCATACCAAACCACAATTATTGATTTTAAATCAACAGACGATGCCCAGACACATGAAGTTTCTTTTGAACAATTATCATTATATGCCCTCGGTTATAATGAGTTGACTGGTGAAAATGCTGATTTTCTTCAGATATATAATCTTGATACTAATAACCCCAATACTCAGGAGTTAACTCAGGAACATTTAGATAATACAAAATCTTTGATAGTTGGCGCAGCAAACCATATTCGATTAAACAATTTTGAAAAGACAAAAGAGAGTAAAAAATGTGAATCTTGCTGGCAAATACAGATATGCTCAGGAAGTAAAAATAAAAAATAGAATAAATATAAATGGCAAAGACATATAAAGGAAAATTAGAACTTGAATGGCATAATAAAGATAAATCCATCATGGTAAAAGATGAACAAACACCGGATAAGGAAAGCGACGTACCGGCACCTAAAATCAATTGGGTAAATAAGGATCAGGCTCTATTCTATGAAATTTCTGAGGATGAGGGCAAAGGAAATGTGCCTTTTTGGGTAGATAAAACTGATATTAGAATAAAGGAGACTAGGCCTTTAGTATTTCAAAAGGCATTTAAAGCAGTTCCGCAAGATAAAGAGGGCTCCTTACCTGGAATTGATATCGATTATTCTATTGAGGAGGTTATAAATGAACCCGAAGCTCAGGGAGTAGAAAACACACTAATAAGAGGTGACAATCTATTAGTATTAAATACATTGAAAAAGCATTTTGATAAGTTGCCAGATAATCAAAAAGTGAAATGTGTTTATATAG
>CAZEYC010000060.1:0-5215 GCA_964516965.1 uncultured Alphaproteobacteria bacterium
TATAATTACTTAAAATGGTTTTACCTAAATCATTTTCTAAGCAATTAAAAACCACTGCTTTCATACTTTTGCCACTTAAATCAGATATTATTAAAGATAAATGTTTAAGAGAATCTCCTATTACTTTCGGTTTTATAATTTTTACGTTCTTAATTGCAAATAGTGGTTTTGGATTTCCCTCTCCGTATGGCCCTAATTCTTTTATATTATTTATTAATTCGCTATTAACGCCTTTAATAGAAATAGAGAAATCTATATTTAAGAAATTATCTAAAATAGCTTTTTTATTAAAATTTAAAATATATTCTTCAAAAAAATTCTCAAATGATTTCAATTTATTCTTTTTTAAAGTAACACCAGCGGCCATTTGATGCCCTCCTCCTTTTAAAATAATATTCTTTTGTTTTGCTTGAATAACAAATGAACCGATATCAAAATTTATTATTGATCTACCAGAACCTTTTATAATATTATTGTTCAATGAAAGTATAAAAACTGGTTTATTAAATTTTTCTTTAATTCTACTAGCAACAATACCTAGGACTCCTTCATGCCAATTTTCTTTAAATAATACCAATGTATTTCTTTTTGTCATTTTTTTATTATTAATTTCTTTAATTGAATCATTAAAAACTTTTTCTTCTATTAATTTTCTTTGATAATTAAAAGTATTTAACTGTTTAACTAATAATTCTGCTTCCTCATTTTCATTAACATTTAACAATCTTTCACCAATTTCTGCTCTACCAACTCTTCCTCCGGCATTAATTCGGGGACCATAAAAAAAACCTAAATCATCTTCATCTGGTTTATTATTTAATTTACACTCATCAGCTAGAACTTTTAATCCTAAATTTGTTCTATTAGCTAAAACTTTTAAACCTTGTTTTACAAATGCTCTATTTAATTCAATTAATGGAACAACATCACAAACTGTTGCTAAAGCTACTAAATCTAAAAAATTTAATAAATTAGGATAATTCTTATTTTTATAAAATCTTCTTTCTTTAAGTATTTTATCAAAAAAAATAATAAAAATAAAAGTAAGACCTGTAGCGCAAAGATAATTAAAGCCTGATTTATCATTCAAACAATTAGGATTAATAATTGCTTCTGCTGGTGGTAAATTAACTAATGATTTATGGTGATCTATAATAATTACATCAATACCTTTTTTTTTGGCATATACAACTTCCTCAAATGCAGTTGTTCCGCAATCGACCATAATTAACAAGGAAATTTTTTTTAATTTCATTTTATCTATTGCCTTCTTATTTGGTCCATATCCTTCTTTTATCCTATCTGGAATATAAGAAAATACAGGTTTATTAAGATATTTAAAATATTTCTTTAATAATGCTATAGAAGATATTCCATCCACATCATAATCCCCAAGAATTGAGATTTTTTCATTATTACTTATAGCTAAAAATAATCTTTTTGTAGCTTTATCCATATCATTAAAAATTAGTGGATTTGGTAAAAAAAATTTTAATGTTGGTTTTAAAAAATTATCTATGTTATTTATATCTAAGTCTCTAGAAGCTAATAATGTAGAAACTAATTGAGAATAGGAATATTTCTGTGAAATTTGCAATGATAAACGTTTATTAAAATCTCTCTTTATCCAAGACTTCTTTAATAAAGAATTCACTACTCCTGAAAAACAATCTTTTTTATGGAATTTTAAAGTCACTTTCAATGAAATCTATTTTTTTTGTTTTTGTAGATATGATAAAGGAATTAGTTGTAAATCTATTAACTTTTTTTTTTATTCCTTTTAATAAACTTCCATCTGTAACTCCAGATGCAGCAAAAATAACATCTTTTTTTACTAAATCATTTATTGAATATTTCTTATTTAAATCTGATATTCCCATTTTTTTTGCTCTAATTTCTTGGCTTTTTTCACTAAATACCAATCTACACTGCATTTGTCCTCCTAAACATTTTAATGCTGCAGCTGCTAAGACTCCTTCCGGTGCACCACCTATACCAATATACATATCTATTTTCTTTTTTTTTAATGCAGTTGAAATTGCTCCTAATATATCTCCATCAGGTATTAAAAACTTTTTACAATTATTTTTATCAAGAATTTTGAATATTTTTTCATGCCTAGGTCTATCAAGAACACATACGACTATATCAGATAATTTCTTTTTTCTTTCTTTAGATAAATTCTTTAAAATTTTTTCTAAAGGAAAATCTAAATCTATAAAATTATCTGGTAACCCAGGTCCTACAGCTATTTTCTCCATATAAACATCCGGGGCATGAAGAAAGCTTTTATTATTACCTATAGCTAAAACAGTTAAAGCATTTTTTTGATTGTTTGCAGTTATCTTTGTGCCTTCTAGTGGGTCCAATGCAATATCTACTTTCATTCCTTTGCCAGAACCAACTTTCTCACCTATATATAGCATTGGCGCTTTATCTCTTTCACCTTCACCAATTACTACAGTTCCTCTAAAGTCAATTTTATTTAGTTCTTTTCTCATACTTTCAACTGCAGATTTATCAGCTGCTTCTTCATTCTTTTTTCCAATATGATCAAAAACAGATATGGCTGCTAATTGTGATACCCTAAGAATTCTTTTATTATATTGAAATAAACTTTTCTCAATCATTTTATGAGAAAGTTTACATGATTTTTTAAATATGTAAAACTTGCAAAATTTTAGGTTTTTCTTTTATGTATTTACATTTGTTTAATTTAGATAAAGCTTTATTAATTGATTTGAAATCAATATTTTGAGTCAATATTACAACATTAAATGAATTTTTATTTAATTGTTTTTGAAATAAGGATTTAATTGAAATATTAAAATCTCTTAAAATGCTAGTTAATGCTGCAATAGCTCCAGGTTTATCATAAACTAAAGCTCTTATATAAAATAAATTCTTTGTTCCAAAACTATTCAATGTATTCATTTTTTTTAATTTATGATATGGAATGCCGAAAAAATAATTATTGTCAATATTGTTTGAATTAATTAAATCTGAAACTACAGAAGTAGCAGTTGCATAACCACCTGCTCCTTCCCCTAATAAAATATTTTTATTTCCATTCTCAGATTCAATTATTATTGCATTTAAATTATTATTTACTGATGATAGCTCTTTATCTTTTTTTATTAAGAATGGATTTACTGATATTTTTATATTTTTATTATTTCTAAAACTTATACCAAGAAGTTTAATCTTATAACCTAATTTATTTACAAAATTTATATCATCGTTAGTAAGACCTTTTATACCTGAAAAAGATATTTTTTTATAGTCAATTCTTGTTCCAAATGCAATATTTGTAAGTATTACTATCTTATGTAGTGTGTCTAAGCCATTTATGTCATTATTAGGAAATTTTTCAGCATATCCTAGTTTTTGCGCATTTTTTAAAGAGGTTTCAAAATTATTGTTTTCTTCTAACATATTTGTAAGAATATAATTGCTAGTTCCATTTAGAATTCCGATTATTTTCTTTACCTTAACAGCCACTAAACTTTTTTTTAGTGAAGAAATAATTGGAACACCCCCAGCAACAGAGGCTTCATAGCCAATTGAAATTCTATTTTTTTCTGCTAATTTAGCTAATTCATATCCATGCGATGCTATCAAAGCTTTATTAGCTGTTACTAATCTTTTTGAATTCTTAAGTGTTTCAAAACAAATTTTTTTAGCTATTCCTTTGTCTCCGCCTATTAACTCAACAACAACATCTACATTGTTGTCTTTTATCATTTTTATAGGATTATCAAACCAAGTATATTTCTTTATATTAAAATTTCTCTTTTTAGATTTATTTTTTGCATAAATACCTACGATATTTAATTTAATACCAGATCTTAGATATAAAATATTTTTATTTTTTTCAATTAAATTAATTGTTGATGAACCTACAGTTCCAACACCTGCAATGGCAATATTCAATTTATTAATCATTGATGAAATTAGTACTCAATAAATATTTCGGCTCTTCTGTTAGCAGCTTCTAAGCTTGGCATAATTTCAGGATATAGTGGCTCAGAATCTGACAAAGCTACTAATTCAATTTTTTCATTATTTAATCCACTTAATGATAATTCTTTCATAACTTTTGTTGCTCTTTCCAGAGATATATTAAAATTAATTAACGCATGCTTTGTTAGATCCATATCATAATTTGTTCTACTACTGGCGTGACCAACTATAACTATTTTTTTAGCTTTATTTTCAAAAAATAAATTTACAACTTTTTTTATTTCATTTAAATCTTTACTATTTATTGATGTAGAACCGTGTGAAAAAGTTATCCTAGCAACAGGAACACTTCTATCATTTAATATTTTTTTGTTATTTTCATTATTCTTTTTATCTGTTACCTGAACTTTTATTGTTTTGTCTTCTTGTTTTATAGTTTTTGAATCATCAAATGATGAAACATCTAAACCTTTTAAACCTAAAATATCCTCTATATCTTTAGGCGAATAAACTAAATCATTTTTTTGAATTCTTGTTTCTACTTTTTGAGCTTCTTCAGTTGTTTTTATATCCTTTAAACTTCTGGCAAGAGCACTTAATTCTTTTTCTTCTTCACTTAATTCAACAATATTTTGAGATGTATCTTTATTTGGTTTAAAATTATCTATTTCTTTTAATTTATTGTTTAAAATTTCCCTTATTGACTGTGTTCTTTCAAAATCATTTTTTAGATTATAATCATTTTGTTTTTCTACTTCGTTTATTTGATCTAAATTATTTAATGAACTTTCATTTACTTTTAAAGATGGGACAGGTTCTAAATTAGCAACATTGCCATCTTTAATATCTTGAATAATTTTTTCTTGCTCTTCTATAGAAATAGATGGATCTGGTCTATCTGGAACATTAGCCAAATTTGGATATTCTTGATCTTCTGTAATTTGTTCATCTCCTTTTAAAAAATCACCTTTAGTAGATTCTTCATTTTTATTATCAATTTCATCTTCAATATAAACTCTTTCTCTATTAACTTCTTCTTTGTCACTTACTACAATTTCATTTTCATTATTATTATCTTTATTATTATCTTTTTTTGATAAGAATTTATCTCCAATAAAAGAACAATTTGTAGTAGATAAAAATGTAGTTAAGAATAATATTTTAAAAATTTTCATAGAAATCTAAATTAAGTGCTTTATTAATGATTTTCAAGATATTCCTTAGATAATTTATAATATCTATTAGCTGAATC
>CAZEYC010000061.1:0-5176 GCA_964516965.1 uncultured Alphaproteobacteria bacterium
AGGCTTCTGTGAACATTTGTCAGAACCATATGCTAAATTAATTGTAAATAGAATTTCATCAAAAACACAGTCTGATGATGTTAATAAAATAATTAATTTATTTGAGAAAAGAAATAATGATTAAAAAAATAATTATTAAAAATACTGATATTTGTAAATATACCAAAAATTTAGTACGTACAACTAATAAACTTGAAAGTAGAATTGAGAATGAAGTTGAAAAAATTATAGATAGAGTTAGAAAAGATGGAGATAAAGCACTTTTATTTTTTGCAAAAAAATTTGATAATTGTGTTCTAAATAAGAAAAGTATCAAAATAAAAAGAAGTGATATAAATAAATTTGCAAAAAAATGTCCTAAAGATATAGAGAAGGCATTATTTTTTTCTGCTGAAAGAATAAAAAAATTTCATCAATATCAGAAGCCAAATAATTTTAAATTTCAAGATAAACAAGGCGTTTTACTTGGATCTAAATGGTTGCCAATTTATTCTGTTGGGATTTATGTTCCAGGTGGAACGGCACTTTATCCTAGTTCAATACTTATGAATTCCATTCCTGCAAAGATTGCTGGTGTCAAGAAGATAGTAATGGTTATGCCACAAAAAAATAAAGATCTTAACCCGATCATTGCAAAAGCTGCGCAAATAGCAAAGGTAGATGAAATATTTAGGATAGGTGGAGCACATTCAATAGCCGCACTTGCTTTAGGCACAGATACAATATCACCTGTAGATAAAATTGTTGGTCCAGGGAATATTTATGTAACTATTGCAAAAAAAAGACTATTTGGAGAAGTTGGCATAGATATGTTAGCTGGCCCATCAGAAATATTAGTTGTTGCAGATAAGGATAATAATCCTGATTGGATAGCAACTGATCTATTGTCACAAGCAGAACATGACATTAATTCAAGATCAATTTTAATAACAAATAATCTTTTTTTTGCAAAAAAAATATTAAAATCTGTTGATTTTATTTTAAAAAAGTTACCGAGAGCAGAAATAGCATCTAAAAGCTGGAAAAAAAATGGACAAATAATTGTATTAAAGAATTTTTCTTCTGTGCATAAAATTATTAATTTATTGTCACCAGAACATTTAGAAATAGCAGTCAACAAACCTGATATTATTTTTAAAAAAGTAAGAAATGCTGGTTCAATTTTTTTAGGAAAATATACGCCAGAAGCCATCGGAGATTATGTAGCTGGACCAAATCATGTTTTACCAACTTCAAGAAGTGCAAGATATTCTTCTGGTCTAGGCGTGCTAGATTTTTTAAAAAAAATAACTTTTACCAAATGTAATAAAAAAAGCTTGCAATTAATATCAAATCACGCGATAAAATTAGCAGAGGCAGAAGGTTTATATGGGCATGCTTTATCTATTTATATAAGGAAAAATAATTAATGGTTAAAGAAGAATCTTTAGAATTTGTAGGAACAGTTATAGAGCTTTTGCCCAACGCTATGTTTAAAGTAAAACTTGAGAATAACCATGAAGTTCTCGCACACACATCTGGGAAAATTAGAAAAAATAGAATAAGAGTCTTAGTAGGAGACAAAGTTGATGTAGAAATGACTCCTTATGATTTAACAAAAGGAAGAATTATTTTTAGACATAAAAGTTAATATATTTATTTTATTATTTTGATTTTAAAAAAATATACTACTATTGTTATTAAATTTTTTTGCCCAGGTAGCTCAGTCGGTAGAGCAAAGGACTGAAAATCCTTGTGTCGTTGGTTCAATTCCAACCCTGGGCACACTTAAAAAAATATGAAAAAAAAAATTGCTTTAGTAACTGGAATAACGGGACAAGATGGAGCTTATATGGCTAAACTTTTATTAAATTATGGCTATAAAGTTTATGGAGCTTATCGAAGAACTTCCTCTTTTAATTTATGGAGATTGGAAGAATTAGGGATTCAAGATACTATTGAATTAGTTCCATTTGAGTTACTTGAAAAATCAAATATAGAAAGAACAATTAAACTAATTAAACCTAATGAGTTATACAATTTTGCAGCGCAAAGTTTTGTTGAGCTATCATTTCAGAATCCAATTTATACAGCAAACGTTGATGCAATTAGTACACTAAAAATTTTGGAAAGTATAAGGATGATAAATAGAAGTATTAAATTTTATCAAGCTTCTTCCTCTGAAATGTTTGGAGGTGTCACAGATCAAGTATTAGACGAAAGGTCTAAATTTTATCCACGAAGCCCTTACGCTGTTGCAAAAGCTTTTGGGCATTATATTACAATTAATTATAGGGAAGCGTACGGCATATTTGCTTGTTCAGGTATATTATTTAATCATGAATCGCCATTAAGAGGTATGGAATTTGTAACTAGAAAAATAACTTCAACTTTAGCAGAAATTAAAGCAGGAAGAAAAAAAGTACTTGAACTTGGAAATTATTATGCAAAAAGGGATTGGGGATATGCAGGAGATTTTGTTGAAGGAGTTTGGAAAATGTTACAAGTAAAGAAACCATGTGATTATGTTTTAGCAACAGGCGAACAACATTCTGTCAAAGATTTTGCAACATATGCTGCAAAATTATGTGGATTTAATATAGCTTGGCATGGCAAAAAACCAAATGAATATGCTGTTGATAAAGACACAAAGAAGATTATTATCAAAAAAAATCCAAGATATGATAGACCTTCTGATGTTTTTACTTTAAAAGGTAGAGCAAACAAAGCTAGAAAAGAACTAAAGTGGAGCCCAAAAATAAAATTTAAAGATTTAGTTAAAATGATGATGGAAGCTGATAGAAAAAGATCAATTATTGGAAAAATTATACATTAATTTAATCTCTGTTGTAAATATCTTCAAGTCTAATAATATCATTCTCCAATAATCGTTCTCCGCTTTGAACTTCTATTATAATTAAAGGATCTTTACCTATATTCTCAACTCTATGAATTGTTTTATTTGGAATACTTATTGATTGGTTCTTATTAAGTTTATAATTTTTATTATTTTTTGTCACTTTAGCTATGCCTTGAACAATAATCCAATTTTCAGATCTATATAAATGTTTTTGTAAAGATATCTTTTGCTTAGGATTAATAATTAATTTTTTAACTTGGTAATTTTTTTTAGTTAGCAATACTTCAAACGAACCCCAAGGTCTATAAACTTTAGGGTGATATAAAATTTTTTCTTTATTAACTTTTGATAAGTTTTCTATGCTTTTTTTAATATTTGTGTTTTTCTTATTAGGCATTATTAATAAAGCATCTTTTGTAGATATCACTACTATATTTTTTTGTTCTATAATCAATACTTGTTGATTTTCGGAATGAATTATAGAATTTTTTACGTTAGTAGTTTCTATAGGACCTTTTAACAAATTCTTTTGTTTATTTTTTTTAGATAAATTATAAATTGATTGCCAAGATCCTACATCGCTCCACCCGACTTTAAAATTTTTTAAAACTACATCTTTTGATTTTTCTAGAACTGATTTATCTATAGGTTTAGAAATTGTTTGGCAGAAGTATTTTCTTGATAATCTTAAAAAATCTAAGTCTTTATTAGCTCTTTTTATTGCTTTAATGGAGTTTAAAAAAGTTTTTTTATCATAAATTGATATTTCATCTAGCATTTTATTAGCTTTACAAAAGAAAATACCCGAGTTCCAAAAAAAATTTTTATTTTTTAAATATTTTTTTGCTGCAGCTAAAGTTGGTTTTTCTTTAAATTCTTTTACAGCATAAATTTTATTTTTTCTATCTATAACATTACCTTTTTTTATATAACCGAAATTTGAATCTGGTTCGTTTGGCAAAATTCCAAATGTCACAATTTTATTTTCTTCACAAACTTTTTGACATTGATTTATTATATTTTGAAACTTTCTTACATCATTTATTTTGTGATCAGATGGAAGTATTAAAATTTTTCCTTTTTCTTCTATTTCTTTTACAATACAAGAAGCAATTGCAACAGCAGGTCCGGTATTTTTTGGCAATGGTTCAAGTATAATTAACTTTGGCTTTACGCCTAATTCTCTAAGTTGTTCTGCAATTAAAAAACGATGTTCATCGTTACAAATTAGTATGGGAGAGTGAAAAAAATTCTTATTTTTTATTCTAAGTAAAGTTTCTTGAATTAGTGTATAATTTGAATTTATTTTTAAGAATTGTTTTGGAAATGATAAACGGGATTCAGGCCAAAGTCTTGTACCTGAACCACCAGACAAGATTATAGGGTATATTTTATTAATTTTCACTATTAAATGATTTATGAGCAAATCTAAACTAATTCAATCTAAAAATATAGTTATTTCTACACAATGTTTCCCTCCTGTAATTGGTGGTATAGAAAATTTAATGAAAGGATTATCAGATAATTTATATAAAAATAAATTTAATTTATTTTTATTTGCTGATAGTAAAAATCAATTAGAGGAAGAAAAGTATGATAAAAGTCAAAAATATCAAATTATGAGATATAAAGGAATTAAAATTATTAGAAAAAGAAAAAAAAGTTTAGATATTAATAAATTTATAAAATTTAAAAAAAATATTAATTTTATTATTTGTGATACATGGAAAAGTGCTGAAAATTTACTTAAAACTGAAGCGGTAAAAAATATAAAAATATTATGTTTAGCTCATGGTAACGATGTATTAACTAAAAGAAGTTTGATTAGACGAATAAGATTAAAAAAAGTCTTTTCAAATATAAATTGTATTATTGCTAATTCTTATTTTACAAAAAAAAAAATTATAGATTTAGGAATTAATTCCAGAAAAATAAAAGTAATTTATCCAGGAATAGATAATATTTCTCTTTTCAATAAAAATAAACATTTTAATCAATTTAAAAAATTTACTCCGATTTTAATAACTATTGCTAGACTTGAAAAAAGAAAAAATCATAAAAAAATAATTTATGCTGTAAATGATTTAATTAAAGAATATAAAAATTTAATTTATATAATTGCTGGCGATGGACCTGAAAAAAATAATTTATCTAAAACAATTAAAAAATTAAATTTAAGAAATAATATAAAAATTTTAGGAAGAGTTAACGAGATGGAAAAGATGTCTTTATATCAATTATCTCATTTGCATGTTATGCCTACAATAAATGATAAAATGACATCTTCTATTGAAGGTTTTGGAATTTCTTATATAGAAGCGAGTATTTATGGAGTGC
>CAZEYC010000062.1:0-5039 GCA_964516965.1 uncultured Alphaproteobacteria bacterium
AGGAAGAAAAAAAAGTTTCTTACACGCCTGAATTACCAAAAACTGATTTTCCTATTAAAGAAGTAGAGATAAAAAAATATAGATTTTTTAATTTTTATTTTTTCTTTGTTTTCTTTTCAATCCTTTTTTTTCTCGGATTTTATTTTAAACATGAAATAATAAACTATTTTCTTAATATAAATAAAATTCATACTTTTTTAAACTTAGAAACCAAGCAAATCAATGAGAATCTGATAATACAAAATATAGAAAAAGAAATTGATGTTATAAGTGATAAGCAAACAATTATAAAAATATATGGTAAAATTAAAAATAATTCAGAGTTTGAAACAAATATTCCTCAAATAAAAGCTACACTTTTTGATATGAATGATAATGTTTTATCTTCATGGTTATTTTTTGCTGAAAAAAAAGAACTTCTATCTAATGAAACTTCAGATTTTAATACAAGTTATTTACATGATAAAGATAATGTTTCTGATATAAAATTAGAATTTTTTTCGGCACGAAAATGAAGACAGGAAAAACAGCAGTAATATTAACCTATCCTGGAATTGGAGATATTGTATGGCATATTCCTTTTTTTCAGGGTTTAGCACAAAAAGCAGATAATAAAAAAATTTATTTATATTCAAGAAAGACGACACATGCAAAAGAAATTTTAAAATATGATAAATCTATTGCAAAAGTATCATATTTAAAAGAGACAAGACAATTTATTAATACACTTAAAACTTTCCCAAATTTGATAAAAAATTTAAGAAAGGAAAGATTTACAACGCTTTGGATTTTTCACAGAAGTCCAAGATATGCAATTGCAGCAAGAATTTCAAAAATAAAAAACATCTATGGTTTTGGTTTAGGCACGCAAAAGTTTTGGTTAACTACGAAAAAAAATATTGGGCATGATATGAGGAAAAGCGATAATATTTCAAAAGCAAAAAAATTTATGAATGTGTTTGGTATTAAATTTAACTTAAATACAAAAATAAATTTACCTAAAAAAATAGTTGAAAAAAAAATAAATAAATTAAATAAATTTCCTAAACCATGGATAACAATAGGTTTTTCTTGTAATAAAACAGCTTTTATAAAAAAAAATGTTCCTTACTCATTTTATAGAACATGGAGACCAGAATATTTTTCAAAATTAATTAATTTAATTACAAATAATAAGAAAAAAATAACAATTTTTCTTATTGGAGCACCTAATGAATTTAAATTAGCAAAAAAAATTTTAGATTATAGTAATAAAAAAAACATAATAATTGCATGCCATCCATTATTAACAAATTTATCTATTATATCAGAAAGTAAATTCTTTCTTGGCAATGATTCAGGTCCTTTAAATTTATCTGGTGCTTTGAATATTAAATCTTTTGGTTTATTTGGAGCTTCTCCACCAATAAAGAATATAAAAAATATTTTTCCTATTTGTCCACCTACCGGACCTGTTAATCCACATAAATTCGGATTTAATCCAATATCTTTAGAAGAAGGCATGGATCTAATAAAACCTGATTTTGTTTTTAAAAAAATTAAAAAGTATATTTAATAAATTAGATCCAACTAGGAATTTTTTCTTTTGATATTTGTGAAACTATATTTTCTTTTTTTCTTATTACTTCAAATTTATTTTTATAAACTAATATTTCTGGAATTATAGGCCTTGAATTATAAGAAGATGACATCGATGCGCCATAGGCTCCAACGTTATTAAAGAAAACAATATCATTATCTTTTAATTCATTTATTGCTATTTTTTTTATAAATGTATCTGCTGTTTCACAAATGGGTCCTACAATGCTATAATTTTTTTTTCTTTTTTTATCTTTAATAATTTTTTGCATATCGTGTTCTGAATCATATAGAGCTGGTCTAATTAAATCGTTCATTCCGGAATCTATTATTGCAAATGAAGTATTACCACCTTTTTTTAAGTAAAGAACTTTTGAAACTAAAATCCCAGATTCAGCTGTCAAAATTCTTCCAGGTTCTAAGATTATTCTACAATTTAATTCGTTAGCTATGTTTTTAATTTTTTTTGCATATAAATGTATTGGAATTTTTTTTTCTTTTTTGTAACTAATTCCAACGCCACCTCCTAAATCTAGAGTATTAACTTTAATTTGTTTTTTATTTAGTTTATTAACTAGTTTCTTAATCTTATCAAATGCCTTGAAAAAAGGGGCCAAACTAGTTATTTGTGAGCCAATATGTACTGAAACATTCAAAGATCTAATATTAGAATTATTGTTATATTTTTTAAAAATATTTTCTGCTTCTTTTATATCTATTCCAAATTTATTATTTTTTATTCCTGTAGTAATTTTATTATGTGTTTTAGCATCTATATCTGGATTGATTCTTATACCTAAATTTACCTTTTTGTTTAATTTATGTGAATTTTTAAGAATTAAATCCAGTTCTCCTAATGATTCAACGTTAATTTGAAGTAAATTTTTTTTTACAGCAAATTGTATTTCTTCATTACTTTTTCCAACACCTGAAAAAACAATTTTATTATTTGGTATACCAGCTTTTAAAGCTCTTAAAATTTCTCCTAATGACACAGCTTCTGCGCCACACCCTAGTTTTGATAGAATTTTAAGTATAGCTATATTAGGATTTGCTTTTATAGCATAGCAAATAGTTGTATTAGAATTATTAAAATATTTTTTAAATTCATTAAATTTTTCAATAATTGCATTTGTTGAATAACAATAAAATGGCGTTCCTATAACTTTAGATAAGTTCTTAATAGAAACATTCTCTACATGTAAAACATTATTTATAAATCTAAAATTATTCACTAGGATATTCCTTAGGGTATTTTTTTTCTTTTCCTGGTTGTTCTAAATCACCTTTTTTACCGCAACCATTTATTAAACCAATGGTGATTAAAAATAAAAAAATATAAAATATTTTTTTTTTCATCTAAATTAATAAATCTCTTTTTTTGCTTTTTTTATTGCTCTTTTAACTTCTATTGGAGCAGTACTACCAAAGCTTTTCTTATATTTTATTGAATTTTCTATTTTTAAAAAATCATAAATCTTTTTTCTTAATTTTAAATCTAATGGTTTTAAATCATCAATTTGTAAGTCATTAATTTGACAATTATTTTTTTCAGCTCTTTTTACTATTTGTGTAGTTATTTTATAGGCTTCTCTAAATGATACATTTAAATTTAAAACAATCCACTCAGCTAAATCTGTTGCCATTAAGTTTCCTTGTTTACATGCATTTAACATTTTTTTCTTATTTATTTTTATTCCTCTTACTACACCTTTAATTACTTCTAAACAAATTAATAAATTATCAAAACTATCAAAGACAGGCTCTTTATCTTCTTGTAAATCTTTACTGTAAGTTAACGGAAGGCCTTTTAATATTGTAAGCAAACTTGTTAAATTTCCATTTAATCTTCCCATTTTTCCTCTTATGATTTCCACAGAATCTGGATTCTTTTTTTGTGGCATTATTGAACTTCCTGTTGAGAAATCATCTGAAAGTATTACAAACTTAAATGGTTCACTTGCCCACAAAACTATATCTTCACTAAACCTAGATAAATGTGTACCACAAATAGCAATATTAGATAAAAATTCAATAGCATAATCTCTATCAGATACACTATCCATTGAATTTGCAGTTGGTTTTTTGAAACCTAATAGTTTTGCAGTTAGAAATCTATCAATTGGAAATGTTGTTCCCGCTAATGCAGCAGCACCTAATGGGCACTCATTAATATTTTTATAACTTTCTAAAAATCTTAATTTATCTCTTTTTAACATTTCATAATATGCCATTAAATGATGAGAAAAAGATACTATTTGAGCTGGTTGTAAATGTGTTAAGCCTGGTAATATGGTATTAATATTTAATTCAGCTTTTTTTAATATAATTTTTTGTAGATCTAAAATTTGTAAATATATTTTTTGAGTTGCACTTTTAATCCATAATTTAAAATCTGTTACAACTTGATCATTTCTTGATCTACCTGTATGCAATTTATCTGCCACTTCCCCAATAATTTTTTTTAAATTAATTTCTATATTCATATGAATATCTTCATATTTTTTATCAAAATTAAATTTCTTATTTTGTATTTGATATTTAATTTTTTTTAATCCTTTAATTAATAAATTAAAATCTTTGATAGATATAATTTTTTGTTTTTTTAACATTTTACAATGTGCTTCAGAAACTCTTATATCTTGCAATGCCATTCTTTTATCAAAATCTATAGAGGAGTTGATTTTTTCCATTATTGGATTAGTTTCTTTATTAAACTTTGATCCCCATATAGGGTTAATATTTTTAGTGGTTTTTTTCATTTTTTTTTGTTCATTACATAATATACTTTTTCTAGGATAAAAGGTTTTTCTATGAAAAATATTATTTTAATAATTTTTATAATAACTTTATTTTCTTTCAAGTCTTATGAAAATGCAGAAGATAATGAACTAAAAAAATTTATGGTTGGTCAACTGCAAATTTTAGAGTTAGTAAAAGATAAAAAAAATATTTCTAGTTTGGTCTTTAAGAATAGTCTAGGAGAAGATAAAAGTTTTTCTGAATTTAAAGGAAATATTTTACTAGTAAATTTCTGGGCTACTTGGTGCCCGCCTTGCATTAAAGAAATGCCGTCGCTAGATAGGCTTCAATCGAAATTTAATAAAGATTTTAAAGTTTTACCTATCTCATTAGATAGGGATGGAATTGAAAAAGTTGAAAATTTTTATATTAAAAAAAAAATTAAAAATTTAGATCAATTTTTTGACTTTAAAAATGCGTTAGCTAAAGAATTAGAATTATTTGGGCTACCAACTAGCTTTATTGTTGATAAAAAAGGAATGTTAATTGCCAAATATAACGGAGATATGGAATGGGATCATAAAAATGTTGTTAAACTTATTAATTATTTAAACAACAAAGATTAAGATTTAATTTTATCAATTTCTTTAGACAACTCAGGAAGTATTTTGAATAAATCTCCTACTAAACCATAATCAGCAATTTGAAAAATTGGAGCT
>CAZEYC010000063.1:0-5022 GCA_964516965.1 uncultured Alphaproteobacteria bacterium
ATCCATACAAATTATCAAATTTTGATTTTGTAACACTATCGTTGACATTAATTGCCGGTACTAACAATTTATTTTTTTTTTCCATATCGTATAATCTACGAACTCCGGTTGTAGTTTCTTCAGATAAGCCTCTCACAGATTTAAGAATATTTTTATATTTCTCATGCATTACTTTAGTCAGATCGCCCCCGTCATCTAAAATTAAATTTGGTTTCCAATTTTTTTTTCCAATTATTGTTTGATCTATACACCACCAAAATTCTTTTTCTGTCATACCCTTCCAAGCAAAAACAGGTATGCCTTTTTTTGCAATAGCTGCTGCTGCATGGTCTTGAGTTGAAAAAATATTACATGAACTCCATCTAACTTCAGCTCCTAATTCTATTAATGTTTCTATTAATACTGCTGTTTGTATGGTCATATGTAAACAGCCAATAATCTGAGCTCCGTTTAAAGGTTTTTTATTTTTAAATTCTTTTCTTAACGAGATTAATCCGGGCATTTCCGTTTCAGCAATATTTATTTCTTTACGTCCCCAGTCAGCTAATCCTATGTCTTTAATTTTACAGTCTTCCATGATAATTAGAATTTATAAGAAAAAAAATTATAATCAAATATTATTATATTGCCTTTTTTTGTATTTGTTTAAAACTTATTATAAATCTTGCTCCTTCAATTTTATTAAATTTATTTAATCTATTTTCAGATTTAATCAATCCTCCATGTATTTCTACTATTTGTTTAGCTATGCTTAAACCTAAGCCTGAATGTTTCCCAAATATTTCGCTTTTAGGTCTTTCAGAATAAAATCTATCAAATATTTTTTCTTCATTTTCTTTAGAAATACCAGGCCCAAAATCATCTATATAAATTATTACAAAATTTTTTAAATTTCTTAATGTTATGTTTATTTTTTCATTTTTTTTATTAAAAGATAATGCGTTATCTATTAAATTGATAAATACTTGAGAAATTCTTTCTCGATTTCCTAAAATATTATAAATATTTTTATTTTCAAAATTAAGTACTACTTTTTGTAAATCACGATTATAAAAATCTGTTATTTCTTTTATAATTTTTTTTAAACTAATTTTTTTCATACCCTCTCTTGATAATTCAGCATCAATTCTGGAAGCGTTAGAAATATCTGTAACCAAACGATCTAATCTTTGCACATCATGAATTATTATTTTTGATAATGTTTCTAATTTTTTTTTATTTTTAGTTTTGCTTGCAACTTCAACTGCACTTTTTAAAGAAGTTAAAGGATTCTTAATTTCATGAGATACATCTGCAGCAAAATTTTCAATAGCATCCATTCTATTCCAAAGTGAATTTAACATTTCTTTCAAAGAAACTGCTAAATCATTTATTTCATCTTTTCTTCCTGAAAATTGAGGTATTGCTATATTTCTTCCTTCTGAGGGATTAATATTTTTTGCTATAGTTGCTAATTTTCTTATAGGTTTTACAATATTAGCTGATAAATAGATCGATACACAAATAGTTAAAAAAAGCGCAAGAAAAAAAATTTTAAATACTTCATATCTAAAATCCTGAATTTTTTCTTCAATATTTAAACTATCTAAAGTTAATAATATAGCACCAGATATTTTTCTATAAGACTGAACTGGCAAAGCAACGCTAAATATCTTAGTGCCATCTTCTAATTGTCTTAGCTTTCTTACTTCATCGCCATATAAGGCTTTTAGAACTTCTTCATAATCTTCTGCCTGCTGCAAGACATTTTCTTCATAAAATGGAATATCACTAGTTTTAGCAACTAAAAAAGAAATGTATGAATAAATTTTTTCAAAAAAGAATCTAAATATATTTTTTTCTTTAACATCCGATAATAATGTTTCCTTAACTTTAGATTGAAATCCTATAGCTTTTTTTGAATCAGCCAATAAATCTCCTTGATATGAAAACAATCTTATACGAACTCTACTTTTTTCTATTAAATGTGAAATAGTTACTTGAGCTTCTTGTGTTATAATAATTTGAGATCTAAATTTATCGACATGTAGAATACTTCGACCAACTGCTTGAGCTAAAATCCTACCTTCGTCTTCTAATTTTTGAAATTCGTTTTCTTCAAGTGTTTGTTGGTATCTATCAATTGAAAATAAACCGCCCAAAAGAAAAAATAAAGCTAAGATATTTAAAGTTAGTAATCTAAGAAGAAGAGGTGAAATTATAATTTTTTTTCTGAACATATTTATATTTTAAAAATTAGTTATTCAGAAAATTTGTAACCTATTCCATAAATAGTAGTAATAAAATTAAATTTATTATCTGTTTTTTTAAATTTTTTTCTTATTCTTTTTAAATGATGATCAATTGAACGATCGTCTTGATTATTTGTTTCTTCACCAAAAGCTGAATTCATTAATTGTTCTCTGGACTTAACTATACCTGGATTCGTAGCCAATGACTCTAATATTAAGAATTCAGTTACAGTCAAATTAACTAATTTAGCCTTCCATTTACATAAATGTTTGTCTTTATCTAATAAAAGATTTCCTATGGTCAGAGTATTTTTGTTAGTTTCTTTAGCACCTTTAGTTTCTTTTTTTTTCTTATTTCTACCAATTAAAATCCTTATTCTTTCAACTAAAATTTTTTGTGAAAAAGGTTTTGTTATATAATCGTCAGCGCCAATTTTTAATCCTAATAATTCATCTATTTCAGAATCTTTAGAAGTTAAAAAAATTACTGGAACATTTGATTTTTCTCTTAATTTTTTTAACAAATCAATGCCGTTTAATCTAGGCATTTTTATATCAATAATTGCAACATCAGGTTCTTCATTTAACAAATTTTTCAAACCTACTTCTGGATCAGGAAAAGATTTAACAAAAAAACCTTCTGATTCTAATGCCATTCTAATAGAAGTTAAAATATTCTTATCGTCGTCAACTAAAACAATTTTATGTGTCATAAGTCAAATTTAATGTGCTTTTGCCCAAGTATTACCAAAACCTTCATGAACAACTAAAGGTACTTTTAAATTTATATCAGGCAAATTTGCTTTCTCCATTATATTTTTAATTTCCTTAGTAAGAAAGGTAATTTCTGTATTTGACATTTCAAATAATAATTCATCATGAACTTGTAAAATCATCTTTGATTTTAATTTTCTATCAATCAAAAATTGATTTATTTGTATCATTGCTTTTTTTATTATATCTGCTGCAGATCCTTGTATAGGAGCATTCACAGCAGCTCTTATTGCAAAATTTCTAAAATTTGGATTTTTGTTATTAATACCAGTGATAAAACATTTCCTCCCAAAAATTGTTTTTACATATCCATTTTTTTTACAAAAGTTTGTTACTTTTTCAATATAATCGGAAATTCCGCTATATTGCTTAAAATATTCTTTTAAAAAAAAATCTGCTTCTGATCTCGTTATATTTAATTGTTTTGAAAGTCCAAATGCACTTATTCCATAAATTATTCCATAATTGATAGTTTTTGCTTTTCTTCTTAAATCGCTATTAATTTTTTCAATAGGAATATTAAAAATTTGTGAAGCGGTTTTTTTATGAATATCTTCATTTTTTTTAAAAGCCTCTTTTAATTCATCTACATCTCCAATATGTGCTAATAATCTTAGTTCAATCTGCGAATAATCTAATGAAACTAATTGGCAATCATCATCGGCTATAAATGAATTTCTTATTTTTTTTCCTTCTTCAGTTCTTATTGGTATATTTTGTAAATTTGGATCAGTCGATGATAATCTTCCAGTGCTAGTTGCAGCCATAGAATAAGAAGTATGAATTCTTAAAGTGTTTTTATTTATTTCTTGTACTAAAGTTTCTGTATATGTATTCTTTAATTTTGATATTTGTCTCCATTTTATGAGCAACTTAGCTATATCATGACCTTGATAAGATAAATTTTCTAAGACATCAGAACTAGTACTAAAAGCCCCACTTTTTCCTTTTTTTCCGCCTTGTAACCCCATTTTATTAAAAAGTATTTCTCCTAATTGTTTTGTAGAAGCAATATTGAAATCAATCTTTGAGATTTTAAAAATTTGTTTTTCAATAGATGATATTTTTTTTGAAAAAATTAAATTTAGTTTTTTTAATTCTTTAATATCTACTTTAATTCCTTTTTTTTCCATATTAACTAAAACACTTATCAATGGTTTTTCAATATTTTGATATATACTCAGTAATTTTTCTTCAATGATTCTTTTTTTTAAAATATCGTATAGCCTTAATGTAACATCAGCATCTTCTACTGCGTATTCATAAGAATCTTTAATACTTATTTCATCGAAAGTTTTTTCTTTTTTTCCTACACCTACAACCTCTTTGTATTTTATTGTTTCATGATCTAAATAGATTTTTGCTAAATCATCTAAATTATGTTTTAATTTTCCTGCGTCTAAAACATATGATAAAAGCATTGTGTCTTCTATTGGATCTAAATTTATTCCGATATTAGATAAAACTATTTTATCATATTTAATATTGTGTCCTATTTTCATTATTGATCCATCTTCACACAAGTCTTTCAAAACAGGTGTGGCTTTTTCTAAACTAATATTTTTCAGCTCACTATCATTTGTTATTTTATGTCTAAAAGGTAGATAAAAGGCTTCCCCATGGTTTAATGATAAAGATATTCCAACAAGTTTTGCAGAATTTGCATTTAAAGAATTAGTTTCAGTGTCAATAGCAAAAAATTTTTTTTCTAAAATTCTTTTTTTTAGAATTTCTAATTCATCGATGGATTGTATTATTTGATATTTATTTTTTTTATCATATTTTCTTTTTTGATTATCTTCTTTCTTTTTACTTTCACTAAATCTAACAATCAAATTCTTAAAACCATGTTTTTCAAAAAATTTTAATGATTTTTTTTTATCAATACCCTTAAAAAGATTAAAAGAATAATTGCTCACAGGGACATCTTTTTTTAATGTTACTAGTTTTTTACTGATTAAAGCGTTTTCTTTTTCATCAATTAAAACTTGTTTTCTTTTAGGTTGTTTTATTTCTT
>CAZEYC010000064.1:0-4980 GCA_964516965.1 uncultured Alphaproteobacteria bacterium
TTTTAAAAAAAGTTCCATTAATTTTAATGCACCATAAATAATTTGTAATTTTGGAATTTTTGAATTTCCTTTATATCTATCTTGAAAATTTATAGGCACTTCAGAGCATTTTAAATTTTCTCTATGTATATAAAAAACAAATTCTATCTGAGAAGAATAACCATCAGATTTTACTAGAGAATTGTTTAGAACTTTTAAACATTTTTTATTGTACGCCCTAAAGGAAGTTGTAAATTCATTTAAAGGAATTTGTAATAGAAATTTACATGCTTTATTAGCTATCTTACTGACAAGATCTCTATAACCTTCATAATTAGATTTACCACCTATCATATATCTTGATCCAATAACAAAGTCACTATTTCTTATTTCTTTTAAAAGTAAAGGTATTTCTTCTGGCCTATGTGATAAATCAGCATCTAAAGTTATAAGAATGTCATAATTATTTTCAAATGCATATTTCATTGCAAATCTTAGTGCAGATCCAAGTCCTTTTTTTTCTTTTCTTTGTTTTAAAATTAAATTTTTATATTTTTTTTTTAACTCAATTACAACTTTACTTGTTCCATCAGGAGAATTGTCATCAATAATTATTACATCAAAATTTATTTTTAAATTAAAGATTTTTTGACAAAGTTTTCTTATATTTTCTACTTCATTATATGTGGGTATGCTTATTAAGATTTTTTTCATATATTTTTAAAACTTTTTTTGAAATAAAAATCTTTTAAAATAAAAAAATAAAATTAAATTTGTTAAAAATAAAGCAGAGAATTTATCATATAATACTATCATTAAAATTAATAACGATATAGCAAACTTGTTATTATAGTCTAATTTATCAAAAAAATTTACTTTATAGGTTAAAAACAAGAGACTTGGAATAATTAAATATAAATCATAATTCATCAAGTATGGATTTAATAAAGTTGTTACTAAAATACCAATTGCTATATTTGTTTCTTTATTTTTTTGAGAATTAAATATATAAAAAAATGAAATAAATATTGATATTAACAACCAAAGAATCTTGGATATATTTAGGTTAGTCATTTCTATTTTTGTCAGGTTTATTAAACCATCAAACATTCCAATAATTCCAATGCCGCTACCTAAATCTTTGTAATATTCATTAGATGTTGAATAAAATATTATATTTAAATAATTTTTAAATAATTCTGGTTCAATTACATAAGATAAAAATTGAATAATAAAAGTAATTAAAATAGTTAAAATAAAAGGCTTAAGGAATTTAAATTTGTATAATCCAAAACCTAAGATTAAAAATATTAAAAGGTATGGTTTAAAAAAAGAAACCAATGTCATCAATAAACCAAATTGAATGAATTTTTCTTGATATAATTTAAAAATTCCAATACTTATAATTGCGTATAATATAATTGATATATTTCCAGATAAAATACCTGACCAACAAGCACCACCAAAAGCAAATAAAATTAGAATAGAACTGAAAAATTTTTTCTTAAATTTAAATATTTTTATTGAGTATATACAAATTGTAACTAATGAAATTAGTTCAAATATTAACCAAATAATTTTGTAATTTTCTAAATTTAAAAAATTTAAAATATAAAAAAAAATTAGAGCAATAAGTGAATATTGATAATGCATAGTTGTTTCACCAAAGCAATTTGCAAAATCATAGGGGTTAACACCAAGTTTAAATTTAGTTGCAGCGCAATAATAAATTGTTGCATCTCCAAGAATACCTAAATCACCAAAAACTTGTTTTTCAAGAAAAGTATATAGAATGTTAATTACGCTAAAAAATAAAATAATATAAATTAAATTAGCTTTAATATATTCTAATGTTCTGTATTTTGAGAATATCATTTTGTATAGTTATAACTATAGATTATTTGTTAATTTTTTTTCTATTAAAATTTAAAATTATTCTTCTGGATTATTTGTATTATGAATAAAAATAAAAAAAAAAAAACAAATTTTAATTATGAGTCTATACCTCTAGGTTATTACGATAAAATATTTAATAAAAAAAAAGGTATTCAAAGTAAATGGCATCACATTCACTATAATTTTGTAAAAAAAATTATGGGGAAATATAATAAACATCTAGATATAGCATGTGCAGGTGGAACGTTTATTGGTAATTTAGACAAAAAAAAGAAATCTTTCGGCATAGATGTTTCTAATAAACAAATTAATTATGCAAAAGAAAAATATGAAAATAAGAACCATAAGTTTTATCGAATTAAAGCAAATATCATTCCTTTTAGAAATAATTTCTTTGACGTAATTACTAATCTGCAATTAATGGAACATTTAACTATACAAGATAACACAAAATTAATTAATGAAGCCTATAGGGTTTTAAATAAGAAAGGTAAGTTAATAATTACTACTCCGAATTACTTGGGTCCATGGGTTATTGTTGAAAAAATTGTAAATTTTTTTGGTGCTGTAAGTTATGACGATCAACATATAACTTTTTTTAATAAAAATAATATTAAAGACTTTTTAAAAAAATTTGGTTTTAAAAAAATAACAATTACAACAAATATGTCATTTGCACCTTTTTTTGCTTTTTTCGGATGGAAATTACCTGATTTTATTCAAAAAATAGAAGATAAATATTTTAATAATTCTTATAGACTTTTTTTAGTTGTGGTTTGTGAGAAATGATAAAATTTTTAGATACTCCTAAAAAGAGTATTTTTGAAATACTTACATTTGTAATTTTTTTAGTTTTTTTTTATAGAATATTACTTTACTCGTTTGACTGGGTAATTGCTTTTAAGGCTGCTTTAGTTGATAAAGCAGATAAAATTTTTTGGGATTTTGAAGTTATTTATTGTGCAGTAAAGAATTTATTATTAATTCAAGAACCATATAAATCTATTTACACTTGCTCTCCTAGTCATAAAGATTTTTTTTATCCTTATATGCCATTAACACTTCAAGTATTTAAGCCATTATTATATTTAAGTTTTTTTAATGCAAAATTACTTTGGGGTTTTTTAAATATATTAATTTTCTTTTATTCTTTTTTATGTTTAAAAAAAATATTAAAAAGTAAATACCCTTTAATTTTATATTTTCTTATTATTATTTTTGCTTTAGATAAGACTGTAATTTATAGTTTTATAAGCGGTAATGTAAGTTTTGTTCTTTTTAGTTTACTTATTATTGCTTATTACCAGTTGTTAACAAATAATAGGCAATTATTTTTTTATTTTGCAGTTATTTTTATTTCTTTATTTAAAATATATTTCTTAATTTATCTTTTCTTACCGTTTTTTTTAAGAAAAAAGAATAGTTTATTTTATATTTCTGTATCTATATTTATAACTCTCGTAATATATTATTTTGATTGGATTTATGAAAAAGATTTCTTCATATCTTATATAAAATCTTTTCAAACTGCTTTAGGCGGAACTGTACATGGATCATCAGGAATAGGTTTGCTTAATTTATTTCAAAAATTTTCAGAATATTTTTCTTATAATAATTTTCAAACACCAATATTTTTATATTTATGTTTTACAACTATTGCTTTATACATTTTTTTTAGAATTATTTCAAAAATAGATTTTAATAAAGAAAAAACACTTTTTTCAGCATTAATTTTATTGTTTCTTTCAATTTTATTACCAAGATTGGTTATATATGAAATGATTTTAATAGTGCCTTTAATGCTTTATTTAATTGAAAATTTAGAAAAATTCTATACAAAAAAATATGCGAAACTTATTTTTTTAGTTTTTTTTAGTTTTTTTCTTATAAACGGTGATAGCAGTTTAACTTTTTTATTAGTAATATTAACTTTTTTTGTTACTTTTTTGCCCGCCTGGCGGAATTGGTAGACGCACAGGACTTAAAATCCTGAGGATTGTAAAATCCGTCCCGGTTCAAGTCCGGGGGCGGGCACCATTTATTTAGTACTTTACTGGAATAGGATCCAGACTTCTCCAAAGATACCAAGTTGCTACTGTTGCCCAAGGCTCCCATTTTTTTTTAAATTTTTTTATTTCTGAATCTTTTAAAGGATATTTTAAATTGTAATTTATAGATATAGCTTTTAAAAGCCCTAGATCAGCTGAAGGAAAAATATTGGGTCTCAAAAGATAAAAAATCAAAAACATTTCAGCTGTCCATCTACCAATACCTTTAATTTTAACTAAATCTTCAATTATTTTTTCATCTTCGATTTTTTTCCATTTTTTTTCTATATTTTTATTTTTTTCAAAAAAAATAGCTAAATTTAATAAATAGTTAACTTTTTGTTTTGAAAAACCACATTTAGCAATTTCATTTTTTTTTAATTTTAAAATACTTTTTGAATTTATTTTTTTTAATTTCTTTTCAAGTTTTTGCCAGATAGAATTAGCAGCTTTTACAGATATTTGTTGTCCCGTGATTGATTTTGCTAAAGTTAGAAAAGCATTTTTTTTACTTTGTAATTTTTCCGACTTATATTTGTTGATTATTTTTTTTAAAATTTTATCTTTTTTTATAAGATCATTTGTTGCTAATTTCCATGTTTTGTTTGTTAATATGATCATTTAATAACTTTGAAACATTTTAATAACTTATGAAGTTTATAATTATAATATTATGAAGTCATTATTTTATAAAATTTTATTTTTATTTTTTATTTTTAGATCTGCGTTTGGTATATCTGAACCTGGAGAAAAATATTTTGTTGATATTAATAAACTTGCAAAACCCTATGCCACAAAAAGTGTTGCAAATTCATATAAAAAATTAGATGTAGATTCTTGTCAATTGAATGTACCAAATGATTTTAAAATAAATATTTTTGCAAAAGATTTACAACATCCTAGAAATATAAAGGTATCAAAAAACGGGGATATTTTTGTTGTTGAATCAAATCCAGGGAAAATAAAAATCTTAAGAGATACTAATAATGATGGAATATCTGATATAAATCAAGTTTTTGCTGAAGGATTTAATTATCCATTTGGTATTGAAATAACT
>CAZEYC010000065.1:0-4956 GCA_964516965.1 uncultured Alphaproteobacteria bacterium
AATTTCAGAATTTGGAAAGGTTCATAGATACGAACCATCGGGTGCAGTTCACGGTTTAATGCGAGTTAGATCTTTTACTCAAGATGACGCACACATCTTTTGTTCAGAAGAACAAATTTCAGATGAGTGTAATAATTTGACTAAATTAATTCTGGAAATTTATAAAGATTTTGGTTTTACAGATATTTTAATTAATTATGCAGATAGACCAAAAAAAAGAGTAGGAAGTGATAAAAGTTGGGATAAGTCTGAAAAAGCACTATTAAGCGCAATAAAAAAATCAAAAATAGATTATACAATTAATAAAGGAGAGGGAGCATTTTATGGTCCTAAAATTGAATTTGTTCTAAGGGATTCCATTGGAAGAAATTGGCAATGTGGCACTGTGCAAGTAGATATTAATTTACCAGAAAGACTAGGTGCTACATATATCGACAATAAAGGAAATAAAAAAAGACCTGTTTTGCTACATAGAGCACTTTTTGGATCATTGGAAAGATTTATAGGAATATTAATAGAGCATTACGAAGGAAAATTTCCTTTTTGGTTGTCTCCATTACAAATTGTTGTATGCCCAATAACAGATAAATTTAATAAATATGGAGACAAAATATTTAAAAAAATTAATTCTTTAGGTTATAAAGTAAAGTTTGATAGTCGTAATGAAAAAATTTCATATAAGATAAGAGAACACAGTCTTCAAAAGGTTCCTTTAATATTTATAATTGGAGAAAAAGAAATGAAAAGTAATTCAATAACAATTAGAGAGTTAACTGTAAAAAAACAAACAATTTTAAGCACAGAAAAAGTAATAGAATTTTTAAAAAAAAAAATCGAGAAAAAATAACTTTTTAATTGTATAATTACTAATAAATTTTAAAAGGAGAAAAAGCATACAACAACATAATCGAAGAAAATATTATTTCAAACCAAGAGGTCCTAGAATCAATCATTATATTCGTGCAAGCAAAATTAGATTAATTGATCAAGATGGCAAAATGTTAGGAATTGTTCCTGTTGATGATGGTATTAAAAAAGCTAAAGATGTTGGACTGGATCTTGTTGAAATTTCACCAAATACAGACCCTCCTATATGTAAAATATTAGATTTTGGTAAATATCGTTATCAATTACAAAAAAGAAATAGCCAGCAGAAAAAAAAACAAAGAGTTATTAATACTAAAGAAATTCGTTTTAGGCCAGGTATTGATGATCATGATTATGAAATTAAAATGAAACAGATAGAAAAATTCTTAAAAAAAAATGATAAGGTTAAAATAACATTAAGATTTAAAGGCAGAGAGCTAGGTCATAAAGAATTGGGAATGAAACTAATTAATAAAATTAAATTAGATACTAAAGAAATAGCATCTATCGAACAACATCCAAAAATGTTTGGTAGACAATTGATTATGGTATTGAATCCAATGAATTAATTTTATTGATTTCAAATTAAATACTGATATATATTCACATAATATTTTAAATCGTAAGGAAAATTAAAAATGCCTAAATTAAAAACCAATAGTAGTGCAAAAAAAAGATTTGGTTTTACATCTTCTGGAAAAATAAAAAGAAATTATGCGTTTAAACGTCATAATTTAAGAAAAAGATCACAATCTATGAAAAGAAAAGCAAGAGGCACAAATATTTTAGAAAAATCAGATTATTCATTAATAAAGAATTTATTACCATATAAATAGGAGAGAATCATGGCAAGAGTTAAAAGAGGAGTTCAGGCGAAAGCAAAACATAAAAAAATCTTAAAAATGGCAAAAGGTTATAGAGGCAGAGCAAAAAATGTCTTTCGTATAGCTAAAGAAAGAGTTGAAAAAGGATTGCAATATGCGTATAGAGACAGAAGAACAAAAAAAAGAAACTTCAGAGCTTTGTGGATTCAAAGAATTAATGCAGGTGTTAGAGAACATGGAATGAGTTACAGTCAATTTATAAAAGGAATAAAAAAAGCAGAAATTGATATTGATAGAAAAATTTTAGCTGATCTTGCAGCTAATAATCCGGAAACTTTTAAGTCAATTATTGATAAAATTCGACAAACTAAAGAAAAAACAACTTAAAAAAAATTAATAAAAACACTTGATAAAGTGTTAAAATAAAAATTCCATAAGTTAACGAGTTTTTTTTGTAATTTTATGTCCAAAGAATTGAAAAACTTAGAATCTGAAATACAAGAAAAGTTAATAAACATAAAGCATTTAAGAGATTTAAATTCTTTAAAAGCCGAAGTATTTGGTAAAAAAGGTTTTATTACATTACAATTGAAATCAATCAGTAATTTACCAGAGAATGAAAGAAAAGATGCTGGTAGAAAAATTAATAATTTAAAAAATAAAATTAATATTTTATTTGAAGAAAAAAATAAGATTTTGAGTGAAAAAGAAGTTTCATCAAAGTTACAAACAGAAAAAATAGATATAACATTACCAGTTAGACCAGATAAAGAAGGAAAAATAAATCCAATAACTCAAACAATAGCGGAGGTTTCAAAAATCTTTCAAAAAATGGGTTTTGATACGGCATTAGGCCCTGATATTGAAGATGATTTTCATAATTTTACTGCTTTAAATATTTCAGAAGACCATCCAGCTAGACAACTTCATGATACATTTTATTTCAAAAATGATAATAAGATGCTTTTACGCACTCACACTTCACCTGTACAAATTCGAACAATGGAAAAAAGAAAACCGCCGCTGAGAATTATAGCTCCTGGTAGAACTTATCGTGCAGATTCGGATATGACCCATACCCCTATGTTTCATCAAATTGAAGGCTTATGTATTGACACTAATATCAATATGAGTCATTTAAAAGGTTGTGTGCTAGATTTTTGTCGGGAGTTTTTTGAATTAGATAATCTTCCTATTAGGTTTAGACCAAGTTTCTTTCCTTTTACTGAACCTTCTGCTGAAATAGATATTGGTTGTCATAAAAATAAAGAAGAAATTATAATTGGTAAAGGAGGAAGTTGGTTAGAAATTATGGGTTGTGGGATGGTACATCCTAATGTATTAAAACATTGCAAGGTAGATAGTAATAAATATCAAGGTTTCGCTTTTGGAATGGGAGTAGAAAGAATGGCAATGTTAAAGTATGGCATTCCCGATTTAAGAAGTTTTTTTGATTCCGATTTAAAATGGTTAAAGAATTTTGGATTTTCTGTTTTTGAAAATATTGAAAAGATTTAAAAATGAAATTTACATTTTCTTGGTTACAAAAATACTTAAAAACAAAAAAAAATATTAAAGATATTTGCGATAAACTTACAATGTCAGGTATTGAAGTTAGTGAAGTTATTAATAATCAAGACACATTCAAACAATTTAAAATTGCATATGTTATTGAAGTGCAAGATCACCCTAATGCTGATAGATTAAAATTATGTAAAGTCAATGATGGCAATAGTGAGTTAAATATTGTTTGTGGCGCTCCAAATGTAAAAAAAGATATGAAAGCAGTTTTAGCTCCTGTGGGTGCAAAGATGAGTGAAGATTTTAAAATTGAAAAAACAAAAATTAGAGGCGTTGTAAGTGAAGGAATGCTTTGTTCTGCAAAAGAAATTGGTCTTGGTGATGATAGTGAGGGAATTATTGAGTTAAATAAAAATGCAAAAACAGGTAGCGCATTGTCAACACTTTACCCATCTGAACAAATAATTGATGTAGAAGTTACACCAAATAGATCTGATTGTTTAGGAGTTTATGGAATAGCAAGAGATTTAGCCGCAACAGGACTAGGCACTTTCATAGAAAAAAAGATTATTAAAAATAAAGGAAAATTTAAAAGTAATATAAAAATAAAAATAGATAAAGACACGAAGCTTCATTGTCCGGCATTTTATGGATGTTATATAAAGAATGTTAAAAATTGTGAAAGTCCAGAGTGGTTTAAGAAACAATTACAAGCAGTTGGATTAAAACCTATATCTGCATTAGTTGATATAACAAATTATTTAACCATAGACTGTAATAGACCCTTACATGTTTTTGATGCCGATAAAATTAAAGGAGATTTAACAATTTCTCTTGCTAAAGGAGGAGAGAACATACAGGCATTAGATGAACAAAATTATAAATTATCAAAAGGAATGATAATTATAAAAGACAAAAATGATATTTTAAGTTTAGCAGGAGTGATAGGTGGAAAATCTACAGGATGTGATTTAGATACAAAAAATGTTTTTTTAGAATCCGCTATTTTTAACCCAACTACAATTGCTAAGACAGGGCGATTGTTAAATATAATCACAGATTCAAGATATCGTTTTGAGAGAGGAGTGGATCCAGAAAGTGTAATTGTTGGTATAGATGAAGCTTTAAATTTAATTAAAGAATTTTGTGGAGGCAAATCAAGTGAAATTGTACACGACGGATCTATACCAAAAAATAATAAAAAAATTATATTTGATTTTAAAAATTTTGAAAATTTTTCAGGATTTAATATACCTGAAACAACATTTCAAAAGATTCTAAAAGATTTAGGTTTTTTTATAATTAAAAAAGGGAAAAAATTTATATTAACACCGCCAAGTTGGAGACATGATATTGAGGGTGTGCCAGATATTATTGAAGAAGTAATTAGAATTTATGGATATGATCAAATTCCATCTCAATCAATTTATATCAGTAATGAAAAGAGAATAGATAGTAGTTGTCAAATTAGAGAATTAAACATGAAAAGATGTTTAGTGCAAAGAGGAATTACAGAAACTGTAACTTGGTCTTTTATGTCAAAAAAATTTGCAAAATTGTTTAATTTTAATGAGCAATTATTAGAAATACAAAATCCGATTAGTAATGATTTAGATATTATGAGGCCTTCAATAATACCTAATCTATTGCAAGCAGTTTTAAAAAATATTGATAATGGAGAAAAAAATGTATGTTTATTTGAATTAGGCCCAATTTTTGATTTTAAAGATAAAGATATGCAACA
>CAZEYC010000066.1:0-4948 GCA_964516965.1 uncultured Alphaproteobacteria bacterium
GCAGAATTAATTACATATATGGGAACATCGGCGTATTATGCACCTGCAGCAGCAGCAGTACAAATGATGGAATGTTATTTAAGAGACCAAAAAAAGATTTTACCATGTTCTGCTTATCTTAAAGGTCAATATGGTTTTAGTGGAATATATGTCGGAGTACCAGTTGTTTTGGGAGCAAATGGAGTGGAAAAAATAATTGAAATTAATCTTAAAAAAGAAGAAAAGAAAGAATTTTTAAAATCAATTAATAGCGTTCAATCTGTTTTGGATGTTGCTAAAAAACTTATTTAAATTTTTTTATATTACAAATTAATTTTATTTCTTGGATGAAATTTTTTATATGAACCTAATAATTTTTCTTGACTTACTTCGGTATAAAGTTGGGTTGATTTAAGAGATTTATGTCCCATTAATTTTTGTATTGTTCTGACATCTGCACCACCATCTAACATATGTGTTGCAAAACTATGTCTAAGAGCATGAGGTGTAAAACTTTCATGGAGGCCTAATTTTTTTCGTATTTTTCTAAAATCTCTTTGAAACGTGCCTGGATTTAATTTTTTTAAATTTTTTCCTAAAAAAAGGAATGTTTCATTATTAAAATTAGCAGGGCAACTGTTTATATAATCATTAATACTTTTTAAAACTATTGGTATTAAAGGAACTAAACGTTCTTTATTTCCTTTACCAATAATTTTTACATACCCTTTTAAATGATTAATAGGAACATCCTGATATTTAATTGATAAAATTTCATTTATTCTCAATCCACATCCGTAAATAGTAGTAATTAGAGCAATATCTCTTTTTTTAATCCAATCAGTTTTTTTACTGTTTCTAATTTCATTGATTATATTTTTTATTTCATCAATATTTATTGGTCTAGGTAAAGCCTGATCCGGTTTTGGGCCTTTCAATTCATTTAAAATATGAAGATCAACTTTTTTATTATTCTTGTGTAAAAATCTGTAAAAACTTTTTATAGCTGCAACAATTCTTCTCCTAGATGTTTTTTTATAATTTAAAAAAGTAATAAAAAATAAATAAGGTCTTATTTGATTATATTTTATATTAAATAACTCATTACTAGACAAATCTATCTCTTGAAAATTAAAATCAGAATTAAGTATTTTGGTTAAATTTTCTTTTGTTAAATTGCTTAAATCTAAATGATTATTTTTTTTATACCAACATAAAAAATTTAAGAATTTTCTAAAATCTATTTCATATGATAATATTGTTTTTTGTGAGAAACCCTTTTCTAAATCGAGATATTTTAACCATAGTTGAATATATTTTTTTATATTTTTGTCAGGAATAGTATAATTAAATATATTTCTAGTATTTTTTAAATAATAATTAATTTTTTTATCCATTTATAACATTTGGTAAAATTTTAAAAAAAAACGACTTATTTTTTGCAAATGAATAAATTTATAATATTTGATGTATTACTACCTCTTCCCTTTAATCAAACTTTTCAATACAAATATACTGGAAAGGATAAAATTGTTTTAGGTGATTTTGTTAGTGTTCCTTTTAAAAATACAATTGTGACTGGTTGTATTTGGGAGGATAAATCAATTTTAAAAGTAAAATTACCTTTAAAAAAAATTAAGTATTTAAAAAAAAAGCTGAATTTTCCTCCATTATCGAAAGAAAATAGAGATTTTATTGACTGGGTCTCTAAATATACAATGAACAAATTAGGTCAAATTTTAAAATTATCTTTAAGCTCTGTAAAACTTTTTGAAAAAGAATTTGAAGTTAAACTTTTAAACTATTCGAAAATTAATGAAATTGGTCCAAAGTTAACTAATGAACAAAAAAATGCGAAAGATTTTATTTATAAAAAAATGGATGAAAATAAATTTTGTACAGTTGTTATTGATGGTGTTGCGGGTTCTGGTAAAACTGAAGTTTATTTTGAAGCTATTTCTAAAGCATTAAAAGAAAAAAAACAAACACTTGTTTTGTTGCCGGAAATATCAATGACTACTCAGTGGTTTAAAAGATTTAAAGATAGATTTAAAATTAAACCACTAGTTTGGCATTCTAGCATTAAAATAAAAGAAAAAATTCAAATATGGAATTCAGTGATTAACGGCAATCACAATGTAATTGTAGGAGCACGTTCAGCTCTTTTTCTACCTTTTACTAATTTAGGTTTAATTGTTTTAGATGAAGAACATGATCAAAGTTTTAAACAAGAAGAAGGAGTGATTTATAACGCACGAGATATGGCCGTGGTTAGAGCTAAAAAATCTAATATCCCAATAATTTTGTCTTCTGCAACTTTGTCAATTGAAACAATTCACAACATTAATAAAAAAAAATATTTTGTAGTCAATCTTCAAAAAAGATATGGAAAAGCTGGTCAGCCACAGATAAAAGTAATTGATTTAATTGAAAACCCACCTGAAAAAAACTTATGGTTATCAAACGAAGCGCATAAAGAATTAAATAATACTTTAAAGAAGGGGAATCAGGCTTTAATTTTTTTAAATAGAAGAGGTTTTGCACCATATGTATTTTGTAATACATGTGGAAATAAATTGAATTGTCCTAACTGTGATATTGGTTTAGTTTTTCATAAAAATATTGATTCTTTATTGTGTCATCATTGTGGTTTTAAAACAATTATGCCGAAAAAAAAAAGAGCTTGTGACAAAGAGTGTAATTTTTACCTTTATGGGCCTGGAGTTGAAAGAATTAAAGATGAAATTGAAAATAAATATAAAAATTCTAAAGTTGAAATACTTACTAGCGATATAATGTCAAAAAAAAAGGGGGGAGAAACAATTATCAAAAATTTTGAAAATGAAAAGATTAAAATTATTATTGGCACTCAAATTCTAGCTAAAGGACACCATTTTCCTAAATTGACATTGGTAATAGTTGTAGATTCAGATATTGGTTTTTTTGGAGGTGATTTACGAGCAGGTGAAAAAATTTTTCAATTATTAATGCAGGTAGCAGGTAGATCAGGAAGATCAAATGAAAAAGGAAAAGTTTTAATACAATCTACAGCTACAGATAATTTTTTATTTAAAAATTTGGTTAATTTTAAATTAAAAGAATTTTTTTCTGAAGAGCTAAAGATTAGAAAACATACTAATCTCCCACCATTTAAAAAACTCTGTTTAATTATGATAACTAGTAAAAATGAAAGAAAATTAAAAATTTTTTGTAATACTTTAAAAAATAAAATTATATCAAATAATAATTTTGAAGTTCTTGGTCCTGCCCCACCGTATATTTCTTTTTTAAGAAAAAAATTTAGACAAAGATTTATTGTAAGATGCTCACCTGATAAAAATATACAGGAATTTATCAAACATTGGATGGCAAAAGTAAAAATTCCATTTGGTATCAAAACTTATATAGATATAGATCCATATAATTTTTCATAATTTTTTTTTTATAATCTTGAAAGCTTATTAAACCTGTGTTAACTATGCATGTAATTTTTTTTTTTTTTTTTATGTCAAAAATTAGCGATCAAGAAATTGTTAAAAGATATTCAATTGCATTATATGAACTTGCATTAGAAGAAAAAAAACACAAGATTCTTTTAGAAGATTTACAAAAAATAAAAAAATTGATTGAAGAGAACCGTTACTTTAATAAATTGCTTTTTTCGCCAACAATTTCATCATCAAGTTATAAAGAAATATTAAATAGTATTTTTGATAAATTAAAATTAGATGTAATTACAAAAAATTTCTTATTTTTATTATCTTTTAATAAAAGATTAATGCTACTAGAGAAAATAAATGATTATTTTATTAATGTTTTATCAAAAGATAAAAATATTTTGAATGTAAATATAACTTTGCCAGAAAAAATAAGTAAACAAGAGATAGAAAAGATTCAAAAGAAATTAGAATTAAAAATTAAAAACAAAACCAAGCTTAACTTTATTGAAGATAAGAATATAATATCAGGATTTATAATAAAATTAGGATCAAGAATGTTAGACTATTCATTAAAAACAAAATTAGATAAAATTGAGGATTCATTAAGATAATTTAATTGAATTTAGATTATGGATATTAAATCATCAGAAATATCAAATATTTTAAAAAAACAAATAAAAAGTCTTAAATTAGATCAGGATGTCGCAGAAGTTGGCCAAGTCTTATCAGTTGGAGACGGAATAGCAAGAGTTTATGGTTTAGATAACGTGCAAGCAGGAGAAATGATAGAATTTCCTGGAAATGTAAAAGGCATGGCATTAAATTTGGAGCAAGACAATGTAGGAACAGTTATTTTTGGAGATGATAGGAATATTAAAGAAGGAGATACTGTAAAAAGAACAAAAAAAATTCTTGAAGTTCCTATAGGAAAAGATTTATTAGGAAGAGTTGTGGATGGATTGGGGAATCCAATTGATGGAAAAGGTGCTATAAAATCTAAACAGAACAGCCGTCTTGAAGTTAAAGCACCAGGCATAATCCAAAGAAAATCAGTTCATGAACCAGTACAAACTGGTATAAAAGCAATAGACACATTAATTCCAATTGGCAGAGGACAAAGAGAATTAATAATTGGTGATAGACAAACAGGAAAAACAGCAGTTGCAATAGATACAATTATAAATCAAAAAGAAATTAACCAGGGCAAAGATGAAAAGAAAAAATTATATTGTATTTATGTTGCAGTAGGACAAAAAAAATCAAGCGTTGCGCAAATAGTTAAAGTTTTAGAAGATAATGATGCATTAAAATATACTATTGTTGTTTCAGCCACAGCGTCAGATCCAGCTCCTTTGCAATTTTTAGCCCCATATACCGGTTGCACTATGGGAGAATATTTTAGAGATAATGGCATGCATGCATTGATAATTTATGATGATTTATCAAAACAAGCTGTTGCATATAGACAAATGTCACTTTTATTAAGAAGACCTCCGGGTAGAGAAGCTTATCCAGGGGATGTATTTTAT
>CAZEYC010000067.1:0-4945 GCA_964516965.1 uncultured Alphaproteobacteria bacterium
TTAACAAAAATATAAATTTGTATGATTTTAAATTTATTTTTTGGATGGAATATATTCATAGAATATGGGGAAGATTAATTTTTTTATTATTTTTAATACCCTTAATTATTTTCTTAATAAAAAAATATATACCTAAAAAATTAGAAAAACATTTTTTTACCATAGGTATATTAATTTTATTTCAGGGTTTTGTTGGATGGTATATGGTAAAAAGCGGATTAGTTGATAATCCTGATGTTAGTCATTATCGCTTAGCTATACATTTATTAATAGCATTTATTATTTACGGTTACATGCTTCTTTTAACACTGACTATTAATGATTTAATAAACAAAAAAAAAAGAATTGTTCAAAATAAGAATTTTTTTTTCTTAAATATTTTACTAATTTTATTAGTTTTAATAACAGTTTTCTCTGGAGCTATGGTTGCAGGATTAAATGCTGGTCTTGTTTACAATACATTTCCTTTAATGGGAGAAAACTTTATTCCTGATGAAATATTTAATTTAAATCCTATTTATTTAAATCTTTTTGAAAATCCAGTTACAGTACAATTTGATCATAGATTTTTAGGTATAACAAATTTTATTTTAATTTTAACAATATGGTTTTATGCAAGAAAAAATAGTCTTTCTAAAAAAATTAAAATAAAAATAAATTTTCTTTTATTTGCAGTGATTTTACAAATAGGATTAGGAATAGCCACTCTTTTATCATATGTAACTTTACCTATAGCTCTTGCACATCAATTAGGAGCACTTTTTGTATATTCAATTTCTATATGGACTTTTAAAAGTTTACCATTCATGTCCAAGTGAGACAAACATACCATCTTGACCTGCATCGCCGTTATAACTTCCAGCAGCACTATGAAAAGTTGCTGAAGCATCTAGTCCAAATATTTCTCCAAATCCTAAAGTAATATAATAATAATTCCAACTATCAGTACAATTGCCTTTTTCAGCATCGCCTTCACAGTCAGATATATCTATATTTCCAAATAATCCAGATAAAGTAAATGGAGTACCTGCAATTGGAACATCGGCTCCAAATTCAGAATAAAAAGCTTCTGGAGTATTTGGCCCAAACCACTTTGGGGCATAAGCTAAATATACATAAGGTGAAATTGAAACATTATCAGTAATCGATATATCAGTTCCTAAACTTAAGTAATATTCATTAAATTCCGTTTCATCACTTTGCCCAGGATAGAAATAATACAAATCGCCAATGTCAACACTTATTGGTCCCAAATCTGTGGCATAACCAAAATACCAATCAAACTCAGAAGGTATTGCGCTATTAGTAATAGCACCTGTCCAAAGACCAGTATAAAAACCTGAAGTATGACTTAAATCAGCTCCTATTGCTGGAGACATATCTTTTGAACTTTGACTTTCACCTCTCCAAACATAGTGGGATGACCAACTTGCGTTATATGAAAGATCAATACCACCAACTTCTTTTAGATTTTCTCTTGAAAACCAGGAATATTCAGTAGCATTAACGCCTGCACATGCAAATAAAATTGTACTTGCAAATAATAAAGTCTTTTTCATAATTTTCCTTTCTAAAAATTTATATATAAATAAGCTGCAATTTTCGTGCCAAACTTAAAATTTACATAAATCAATATTTTTAATTGATTGAATTAAAAAGCACTTTAAAAAAAAGCTTAAAGAAATAACAAATTACAATAAATCACAATTATCTTACATTAAATTATTCTTTCACACAATATGTGAGATAAAATTTACTTAAAATAATAATCGTAAGTTATTAATTAAGAGTATTTGCTTTTAAAGATTTTGGAGTAAATATTAACCAATAAAATTCTGAATCTGTTTTTTTTTTAAAAATACCTTTTTTCGAAGTAACTAATATCTTTTTTTTATTATTATGGCAATTTATATTTTTATTTTTCGGAAAAAGCTGTGATCTTCTGTAAAATTTCCTTTTTTCTTTTTCTAATATATTTTTTATTTCACAATCATGGATATTAAAAAAAATAATATTTAAAGAATTTTTTTCGACAAAAACTATTCCTTTACTTTTTGTTAGCAAATTATTTTTTAATTTTTTTTTATTTTCATGAACTAGTTGAAATATTATATCTTGTGAATTATTTGCCATTAGTAAACCTCTGGAAACATTTTTTGATAATTCTTCTACAAAATAATTATTAAAAATAAAATTTACTTCTTCTGTTTCTAAATTTTTATATTTTAATTTACTTAAAGCCATTTTTATATTATGTGTATCAATAGAAACTGGATGAATTGTATTATTAAGATTCCTATTCTTAATTTGAAATTTAGATGAAAGGCCTATATATCCACCTTTTTCATCTTTCCACAAAAATGAATTTAAAACATTTATTGGATTTTGATATTTATTTTTATAAATTTTTGAAGAATCTGCAGACGTAGATAAAATTATCAAAAATAAAGATATAATAAATGAAAGAAACTTAGTTATTATTTTAATCATAAAAAATTAATTCCAAGATTCTTGTGTTAGAATTACCCAACCTTTTGAAATATTTATTCTGGATCCATAAACACCTTGTGATGCATCTCCAACCAGTATTCTGGGTTCGTCATAATCATAACCTTGATAATCTTCATTAATTTTTTCAAAAATAATATTAATTCTTCTAGGTTCAACAAAAATATATCCTGCTGTTGTAAGTATAGTTGTTGGTAAGAACTTCCATTTCTTTTTTAATTGATAAATTTCAAATAAAATATCTTGGTTTCTTTTAGTTTTACTTATTGCTTCAGGAATTTTTTCACTTAAAAGTTCAAGGTTTCGATCATTAAATACAGGAATTAACTTACCTTTTTTTTCTATTTTATATTTAATTTTTGAAAAAGATCTTTCTATTGTTTCTGGTGATATGCGAATCGGATGTATTGTTTTATTTAAATTTCTCCCAGAAACAGGAATGGATTGCACAATAGCTATGTATTGTTTACCTTTTTTCCAAACATAAGTATTGGCCAAAGAATCGTCGATTGTATATTTGCCAGTTTCATCCCATCTTTTTTTCATTCCACAAGAACTTTGAAATAAAATAACAAACAAAAAAATTATTTTAATTAATCTATTAATCATAAAATATTTTTTAATTATTATAATATTATATAATTTCATCAATTTAAAGATAATGGATTATTAACAAATATGAATTCAATTGAAAAACCTTCAGGTAAAACATATAAGGAAGAAAATTTTCCTGTTGGTTCATGGTTGTTGCCAAAAAAACTAAGACCTAAAATATTGGTATTTTATAATTTTGCACGTTCTGCAGATGATATAGCTGATAATCCTAATTTAAAACCAAGTGAAAAAATTAAAAGACTTAATTTGTTTAAACTAGCATTAAAAAATAAACAAACAAAAATAGAAAAAGCAGAAAAACTTAGGAAAATTTGTAAAAGGAATAAAATTTCAATTAATCATGGACTAAATTTATTAAAAGCTTTTAAACAAGATTCCACCAAAAAAAGATATAAAGATTGGTCAGATTTAATAAATTATTGTAAATTCTCTGCCGTTCCTGTTGGAAGATTTATGATAGATTTGCATAATGAAAATAAAAAAGCATATAAATATTCTGATCCTTTATGCATTGCTTTACAAATATTAAATCATCTTCAAGATTGTAAAGAGGATTACATCAATTTAAATAGAGTTTATTTGCCAATAAAATTTCTAAAAAAATATAATGTAAAATTTCCTCAATTAAAAAATAATATGACAAAAAATAATTTAAGATATGTGTTTAATGAAATTTTAAAAGAAACAGAAAAATTAATTATTGAAGCAAGTAATAATAAAAAACAAATGAAGTTAAAATCTTTATCTTTGGAAACATCTTTTATACTTGAAATAGCAAAAAAATTATTAAAGCTACTCAAAAAAAAAGATCCTTTAAAAGAAAAGGTAATGCTTAGTAAATTGGATTATATTTGTTGTTTTATTAAAGGTTTAAATTATTAATTTTTTAAAATAATTGCAAAAGAAAAAACAAAATATAACCATTTATCCTAAATCATCTTTCTACTGGGGAATGAAAATCCTAAACCATGAAAAACGTAGTGCTATGTTTACCATTTATGCTTTCTGTAAAGAAATAGATAATATTGGAGATAGTTTTATTGAAAAAAAAGAAAAAAAAAAGAAATTAAATAATTGGAAAAAAGAAATTAAACAAATCTTTAAAAAAAAAACAAATAATAACTTAATTAAATCTTTAGAAAAATATATTAAAAAATATAAATTAAAAAAGAATTTGCTTTTAGAAATTATCAAAGGAGTAGAAATGGATATAAATAATAGAATGATAGTTCCTAAAAAAAAAATTTTCGATCTTTATTGTTATAGAGTTGCTGGGGTGGTTGGATTATTATGTTTATGTATTTACCAAGAAAATAATAAAAATTCTAGATCTTTCGCTCTTAAATTAGCTAAAGCATTTCAAATAACAAATATTTTAAGAGATATTAAAGAAGATGCATCAATGGGCAGACTTTATATGCCAAAAGAAATATTAACTAACTTAGGAATTAAAGAAAAAAGTATTAACCAAATTATAAATAATCAAAAATTTTATATTGCATGTCGGAAACTATCTAATCTGGCTGAATTAAATTTTAAAATGGCAGAAAAAGAATTAAAACTTTGTTCAAAGAATAAACTTAAATCTGCAATTTTAATGATGTTAACTTATAAATTATTATTAAAGAAATTAAAAAAAAGAGATTGGGAAAGTATTGAAAAAAAAATAAAACTCTCAATTATTGAAAAAATAACATTATTCTTAAAAGTTTTAATATATTAATGAATAAAACTATTCATATAATTGGTAGTGGGTTGGCAGGATTATCTTGTGCTATCAAATTATTAAAATGTAAAAAAAATATTATATTATATGAATCTT
>CAZEYC010000068.1:0-4869 GCA_964516965.1 uncultured Alphaproteobacteria bacterium
CTCCTGCAAGCATTATGGCAAAATCAGTAATAAACCAATTTGGATTATTTTCTGAGATAATTATAACCTTATCTCCTTTTTTAATTCCTAACTCAGTAAGCTTGAATGAAAGCAATAAAATTCTTTTTTTTACAATCTCCCAAGAATATGATTTATATTGATTATTTGTTTTGTACCAAAGAAGAGGTTTATCCAATTGTTTTTCTGCTTCTTTAAAAAACATTTCAGGAAGAGACTTCCAATTAAATTTTTTTTTATTCTTTAACATTTTTGTTAATCTATGAATAAATTAAACTATATTATTTTATTATTAATTTTATTCTTTAAAAATAAAAATAATGGATAATACATTAGACAAAGACGGTTTTACTAAGAGGCTAAATAGATATATACAAATCACAGGTCAAGTAGGAGGGCTTCTTACTCGTCTGGGAGTAGATAAATACCTTGGCTTAAATTTGGATAAAAAGTCACACGCGCTTAATTTAAAAAGAGATTTGGGAGAGGTTAAAGGTCCTTTTATGAAGATAGCACAATTGCTCTCAATGATTCCAGATGCAATACCTAAAGAATATGCAAATCAATTAATAGAATTACAATCAAAAGCCCCATCTATGGGTAAATTTTTTGTTAGAAGGCGTATGAGAAATGAGTTAGGAGATAATTGGAATAAAAAATTTAGTTTTTTTAATGAACAAGCTTCTTTTGCTGCATCTTTAGGTCAAGTACACAAAGGTAAATTAACAAATGGAGAATTAGTAGCATGCAAACTTCAATATCCCAATATGCTATCTACAGTTAAAGTAGATTTGAAACAATTAGAAATAATTTTAGATTTATTTGAAAAGTATAATAAAGCCATTAAAACTAAAAAGATTCATTCAGAAATAAGTCAAAGACTTTATGAAGAAATTGATTATAAAAAAGAAATATATAATATGGGAATATTTCAGAATATATTCTCTGATGATACAAATGTTCATATACCTGAAGTTTTTAAAAAAAATTCAACAGAAAAATTAATTACTATGAGTTGGTTGGAAGGCCTACCAGTAGAACAAACAATAAGAATTAATAATAATAAAAAAATAAAAGAAAGAATCGCTAAAAACATTTTTAATGCTTGGTATAAACCATTTTATAATTTTGCAGTTATTCATGGTGACCCACATTTTGGCAATTATTCATTTGTTAAGGATGGGTCTATTAATTTATATGATTTTGGTTGTATTAGAATTTTTTCAGTAAAATTTGTAAAAGCAGTTATAGATTTATATTACGCATTAAAAAATAATGATACAGAACTTTGTGTAAAGGCATATCAAACATGGGGTTTTAAAAAAATTAATAAAGATTTAATAAAAATACTAAATTTGTGGGCATCTTATATTTATGGGCCATTATTAGAAGATAAAAAGAGATTAATACAAGGTGATGGTAAAAGAGGTTACGGATTTGATGTTGCAAATAAAGTATATAAAGAATTAAAAAAAGTTGGTGGTATAGAACCTCCTAGAGAATTTGTTTTTATGGATAGGGCTGCTATAGGAATGGGTTCTTTGTTTATGAGACTAGATGTTGAGTTAAATTGGCATGAGTTATTTAATAATTTAATTAAAGATTTTAAATTGGTTGATTTAAAAAGAAATCAAAAAATATTATTAGGGGAAATAAATCGTAGTTAAAAGTATCTATTGAATTTTTTCTTTTTTCGCAGTGCTTCTGAGGCTATTCTTTTTTTTTTAACAGAAGGTTTTTCATAATGTCTTCTTATTTTCATTTCTTTAAACAGCCCTTCTTGTTGCATTTTTTTCTTAAGAATACGAAGTGCAGCTTCTAAATTATTGTCTCTTAAAAAGATTTGTACTATTTTTTTTTCCTCAAATAAAATTAAATGTTTATTATAAGTTTTTTATTCTATACTTTTAGGGTAAAGAATATAAATAAAATAAAAAAATTCAATTTATTTTTTAAGAAAATGGTAAGTAATTCAATACAATCAAGATTTTTTAGATCTTTTTTAGTTATTTCTAAAAAAGAAGGATGGAACATTGATTCATTTAATAAAACAAAAAAGAAATTTAAACATAATTCTAAGATTATTAATGATTGTTTTCCAAATAAATTAGATGATTTAATTTTATTTTTTCATTCATTTATTAATGATAAAGTTTCAATTCTTTATAAAAAAAAAAGAATTAAAGAAAGTTTAAGATTAAAAATTCTAACATCTTTAAAAATAAGGTTTGAAATTTTAAATAAAAATAAAGATGTTATTAAAAAAAGTTTAAATTATTTAGCGAAACCTTCAAATCAAATATTGTCATCTAAATTAGTTTATAAAATTGTTGATTTTACTTGGAATTTAATTGGCGATAAATCAAAAGATATTAATTTTTATACAAAAAGAGCTATATTGACTGCAATATATAGTAGTGCTGTTTTGATTTGGTTAAATGATAAATCTGATAAATTAGATAAAACTAATATGTTTCTGGAAAAATCAATAATGAATATGAACATTATTTCAGTTTTAAAAGAAAATTTAAAAGAAAAATTTTCTAGATTTTTATAAGTTTTTATTTAGATAAAGGTTTGTAGCCTTTTATTTCACTTTGTTGTTTTCTAAAATTTTTTAGTCTTTCAGATGTTTCTTTGTCTTCTAATGCAATAATAGATGCTGCCAATAACCCAGCATTAACTGAGCCTCCAATCCCCAATGTGCCCACAGGTATTCCCGGTGGCATTTGAACAATTGATAATAAACTGTCCATACCCTTTAAACTTTTGCTTTCTATAGGAACGCCTAAAACTGGAAGATGAGTATAAGCTGAGATGACCCCAGGTAATGCAGCTGCCATTCCAGCTCCTGCAATAAATACTTTGATACCTTTTTTTTCTGCACTTATACAATAATCTCTTAATTTATCAGGAGCTCTATGGGCAGATATAACTAAAGTCTCACTCTTAATTTTTAATTCATCTAAAATATCAGATGCTTTTTTCATTTCATTTTTATCAGACTCACTACCCATGATTATTGCAACTTTTATATCAGCCATTTTATTTAATTATTCTAAATACTATCTTCTGAGGAATTTTCTTGTTTTTGTTCTTTAATTCCCTCATCTTCGTTATTACCATATTTTTCAGTAAGTTTTAATATATCTTTTTCATTACATAAACCTAATTTTAGTGGATCTTTTGAAATAATATTGTCAATATTCCAATGACTTTTATTTCTGATAGATTCAACGGTATTTTTTGTAGTTCTTAAAAGTTTACATATTTCAGTATCTGTAATATCTGGATACTTTTTAATAAGCCAAATTATAGCAGACGGACGTTCATGTCTTTTAGCGATCGGAGTATATTTTGCACCTTTAGAGATTTTTTTCGGTTTAGGTAAATCACTTTTATTTATTGAAAGTTTTAATTTTGGATTTTCTTCACATTTTTTAATTTCTTTCTCAGTTAAGATTTTATCTGTAATAGGGTTTATACCAGGCATTTTTCCTGCAACTACACCATCGGCAATTCCTTGCACTTCAAGAGTGTGTAAATCACAAAAGTCAGCTATTTGTTTAAAAGTTAAACCAGTATTTTCCAATAGCCAAATAGCTGTTGCTTTTGGCATTAAAATTTTCGCCATTATAAATCCAAAATAATTTTATGATATATATTCAAAATTTTATTAAATTCTTAATACTATTTTACCAAAATGAATTCCCTTATCCATATAAATATGTGAATCTCTAACTTTTTCTATTTTAAATGTTTTACACACAATAGGTTTAATTTTTTTTTTTTCTATTAGTGGCCAAATATATTTCTTTAATCCTTTTGCAATTTTTTCTTTTTCTTTTAAAGATCCAACTCTTAATGTTGATCCTGTTATTTTTAACCTTTTTAACATTAACATAAGTAAATTTATTTTTACATTAGAACCTGTTAACCAACCAAGGTTAATTAGTGTTCCATTCCTTTTTAATATATTAATATTTTTTTGGACATATGTTCCTCCAACTATATCTATTATTAAATCGACACCTTCACCATTAGTTTCTTTTTTTATAAACTTTTCAAAATCCATTTTTCTAACATTTATAGTATTTTTTACTCCAAGTTTTTTACATTTTTTAATGTTATTTTCGTTTCTTGTAGTAGTAAAAATTTCTAAACCAAAATTTTTTACAATTTGTATTGCTGTAGTTCCAATACCACTTGTTCCGCCATGAATTAATATTTTTTGATTTTTTTTTATTTTATTTTGAACAAATAAATTAAACCAGATTGTAAAGAACGTTTCAGGCAATGATGCAGCTTCTTCAAAATTTAATCCTTTAGGTATAGGTAAACACTGACCATAGGGAGCTACACAATATTCTGAATATCCTCCACCAGTTACAAGTGCACAAACTTTATCACCAATTTTAATGTCTGTGGATTTTTTATTTATTTTCACAACTTCACCTGCTATTTCAAGACCTAAAATATCAGATGCTCCTTTAGGAGGAGGGTAACTACCTTCTCTTTGAAGAATGTCAGGTCTATTTACTCCAGCAGCTTTAACTTTAATTAAAACTTCATTCTTTTTAGGGTTAGGTATTGGCCTTGATCCAATTTTAAGAACTTCTGGACCACCAAATTTATTAATTTCTACAACTTTCACTTAGGATCTTTTGATTTATTTTCTTTATTATTTGAGAAACTTTTTTTTTCATTAGAATTTTCATTTTTTGAAGTAGATTTTTTATAATTTTTGAATTTTTTAGAAAATTTTGATATTTGACCTTGACTATCAACTAATTTTTGTTCACCACCACTCCATGCAGGATGTGTCTTTGGATCAATATCTAAATTTAAAAC
>CAZEYC010000069.1:0-4853 GCA_964516965.1 uncultured Alphaproteobacteria bacterium
AGTAACGTTCATCGCGATATGATGCGATAATTTTATTTTTTATAGTTCTAATATTCGGGCCAACAACCCGTTCTTTTGGCTGAGGATACGCACCTAGTGCGTTGAATTCTCTCATAAATTTGTTTCCATATTTTCTTTAATTATAATTTTATGCTCTATGACCTGTGATTCTATTTTTTTTGTCATTGGAATCATTGGAATATAAACCCAAAAACCACCTTCCTTTTGGATCTTCATTCCAATTCGGATTTTTATGTTCATCAATAGTAGTGACACCATGTAATACTGTAGGATATGCAATCACAGCATCGCCTTTTTCAATCTCTGGTTCAAGCAAAACCATTTTATCTTTTTAATCAACAAAATAAATACCACCATCTTGAAAGTCTTCACCATATTTTGACAAATATATACCCAATATAGCTTTTTGATTGTGATAAGGATCAGTATGTCTTGGAATTTTTCCCGCACCTGATGGGTAATGTGCAATTTGAGCCCTATCCACAACACCGTCCTTAGGAGTATTTGCAAAGAATTCGTTATATTTAAATCCTCCTAATAATTTTATAAGACCCCATATATGGTTACCGTATTTAAAAACACCTACAGGATCTTCATTCCATCGAAAGAAAAAATATGAGTGACGAACAGGATTAATATTATACTTAAGAGATGCACCATCATCTTTGATATACTGATGAAAATCTCTTGCACCTTCTACCATTGCTTGGTATTCAGATTCTCTATTATTACCCCATTTAATAACATTGTTTTTCATTTCATCCAGATAAACTGGTTCAACTACTCCTGTGATGATAAATGCATCTCCTGAGTATAAAGCATTAATTAATTCTTTGTCATATGAACAAACTTTGCTTTCAAACTCCTCAAGAGAAATTTTATGATAGGACCTTAATCTTGTAGGGAATGCTTTCCTTTTTTCCAAGGTTGATAAATAATTTTCCATTTTTAAAAACTTAAAAAATTAGTAAAGCAGACAACTTTTCTTTAAAATATCTAATCTGCGGATAATCAACAGTTTATAAATATTTTTTCAGTTTATTTGAATATAATTAATTAAATATTATTAATTGAAAATAGATTAGTATTTAACCTTCATTTAAATAAAGATCAAAAACCGAAATATAATCTAGAGAATAATAATAAATGAATATTCTAATTTTCTTTGCCTTCCGATTTTACCTCTGTCTAATTTTCAATAGTGTATGACTAGGCTGAATGTTTATTCAAAGGTTAGGTATTAAATCTATATATTGAAAATTATTTTCATTATGAAAATGAAAATCTGGTCAATTATTCTATGCAATTATTATAAAATATTATCAAAAGTTGTTATTCATTCTGACTATAATGCGTTGCATCTAACATTAAAGCATCCCGAGTACCTTTCCTAACGCCCTCTAATTCCTCTAATGTTAAACCCATCATAGCTGCGGTCTTTTTCCTCTTTATTGGGTCAGAGAAATTAATTCTATCCCATTCATATACTCTAAGACAATTTAAGTCTTTAGCTGTCCAATCAACTCCCTTCATGACACTATATCTTTGGTCAACAGTTATGTTCAAATTATCAACAGCATCTTGTTCCATTGCAAAATTGTACATTTCTGTTCCTGTTAAAGGCGTTGCCAGGTAAAATTTAGTATAATCAGAACCGCAATTTTCAGCAAAATTAATAGTTTGTCGTACTTCATCCCATGTTTCTGTTGGAACACCAATTATAAAATTAGTAGCAATATATAACCCATATTTTTGTGCAAGTGCTATACATTCTGGTACTGTTTCCAAATTAATAGGTTTTTTTATTACTTTTTTTAAAATCCTCTCAGTACCAGATTCTATTGCAATATTTAACATTTTACCACCAGACGCTTCCATAAGTTGGTACACTTCTTCATCTAAGGTAGGAAGAAAAACACCCGTTGCTTTCCATGTAAGATCTAATTTCTCATCTATCATCAATTGCAATAACTCTTTTGTTCTTCTTCTATAAAAAAACGCATTATCATCTTCAAAGTGATACGATCTTATTCCATATTCTTCTTTTAAATATTGGAGTTGTCTAACTACATTTTCAGGAGATAGTACTCGAACTTTTGCACCAGAAATAAATTCAACTTGGCAAAAAGTACAACCAACTGGGCAACCTCTACTTGTTGCATATCTAACAAAGGGCAGTCTATCTGGAGAGTCTATACCATATCTTTGAGGAGTCATCATGTATTTATTAAAGTCAATTAAATCGAAAGCTGGATCAGGTAATTCATTTAAATCCTCTACAACTGCTCTATGACCTACATTTAGTTCTCCTTTAGATGTCCTACTGATAATTCCTTTTTCAGGAAAAGGACCTTTCTTATTGAGATAATTAATGAATTCAATTAGTACATATTCCCCCTCTCCGTGACAAGTAAAATCAACATTTGGATTCTTCATTACATCGTTAAATTCTACTGTTGCATGTACGCCCCCTGCAATTGTAACAATATCTTTACTCACTTCTTTAATATCATCAGCAGCCATATCCAATATTGCTTTATATTCTGTTGATAATTGGGAAATTCCAACCATGTCAGGCTTAAATCTTTTTATATACTTTTTAACATCTTCTCTGCTCAAATCATCAAAATGGGCATCTAAAAGTTTTACTTCTACTATGTCCCTTATCATTGAAGCTAATTGGCATATGGAATATGGAGTAGGATTCCAAGTAGTTGTCATATCTTCTTTTAGCCACCTTTGATTGGGATACATAAGTAAAACTTTTTTTATTCCATTTATATCAGGTGATACATAATCAATTTTTTCATCTGTATTAATCGTTTTCGGTCTTTCTATCTTTCCATCTGAGAGAAAGCTTCTATCATTAATTATTTTATTTTCAACTTTCATAGAATTACGGTCCTTTTCTTTTAAATATTTAATTACCTCGGAATATATTAAAAGAAATTTTTTCCTTGAATTTTGAAACAATATATTCCATATATGGATGATTTACTACGGGGAAATATCTTTTTGCTTTAGTTGAGAAAAGTTGTTTGGAAAGTATTTGCTCAAAGGTAAAAAGGCCAAAGTCGAATCCTTCATATAAATTGATTTCTTCAACTTTAATTCTCAATAAGCAATAGAAGGAATGTATTAATATTTCGTCAGGAACAAATATACGGTTAATACTAAGGGCAATTACTTCTTTTGTTTCATATTTTATCTCTTCATTTAATTCCCTCTTTGCACATCTCATTGGCTCTTCGCCGGGTTCAACATTGCCCCCAAAAAATCCCCAATTACCGGGATAGGAAATCATTGGATTGTCATCTCGTAGTTGCATCAATATTTTATTATTTTGGTGGAGGATAATCACTACTGTTTTTCTTGGTAAACCCATTATGGCCTAGTAATCTTATAATTTTATGATCTCCAATATTTATCGAATATCTTTGTCATTTTTTTGCTCAATAATCCAATTCAGTATAAAATAAGAGCTTTGTTCAAAAAAAACTAATATTGGTAACCCAGACCTTCTCCAGCATCAATAGGAACAAGGCATCCTGCCATCATTGAAGCATCATCAGAACATAACAACTGTATCATAGGAACTAACTCTTCCCCTTTCCCTAAAAAACCTCTAGGTAACCTTTCCTCAATAAATTGCTTTACGACTGCTGGGGTTTTTTCTTCCAGTCTTTCCCATGAATTTCCAGGAGCATAAAATCCTCCTGGTGAGATTCCTGTCGCCACAATGCCCGAACCGGCCAATTCTCGCCCCAAAGTCCGGACATAAGCAGCGAGCGCTGCCTTGACTGTGTTATATCCCACGGAGCCCGTTGCTTCACTCGATGCAATCGAACACACATGCACAATATTACCGGATTTCCGCTGGATCATCTTCGGTACAACAATTTTATTAATCTCAACCACTGCGCCGATATTGAGGTTAAACAGTTTAAAAAATTCTTCCGATGACAATAACGGGTCTCTAAGGCCCAATCCCCCTCCGGCAATATGCAAAACCACATCTACTTCTCCCAAGAATTTGACTGCCTGGTCTACGGCTTGATGTAATACTTCCTTATCAGTCAAATCCACATCAATAATCGAATGCTTTTCAGGATGCTTTAAACTATTTTTAATTTCCTGAAGTTTGTCTTTTGATCTGGCCATCAAAACGAGTATAGCCTCTTGATCAGCTAAGGCACGTGCACTGACCTCACCCAATCCTCTCGAAGCACCAGTAATGAGAATCTTTTTATTTTTTAATATTGCTGACAATATATTTAATGGACCTTTTTATTACTAAATATTATGTTGACTAAAAAATATATCTAGTTCGAAAAAAATCTATTGATTGTTGAAATGATTTTTTCAATGTCTACCGTCTCTAAACTTTGATTCACCGGTAAAGTAAGAATTTGTTCTGACTGTTTTTCAGCTATAGGAAAATCACCCTCCTGATAGCCTAAAGATTCTATTGCGATTTGCATATGGATCGGGGTGGGGTAATGAATAGCCGTTTCAATCCCATTTTCAAACAAATATTTCTTTAGAGCATCTCTTCTTTCGGTCTGGATTACAAACGTATGATATGTATTGAATTCATACTCTTTTTCGTTAGCCATATAAACGAATTCAGTGTTGATTGTATCGAAGTATATCTGTGCATTATTGCGCCGTTTTCGAATTATATCATCTAGTTTACCCAAACGATAGTTTAGTATAGCAGCCTGAAGATTATCCATCCTCGATACATAGCCGAAATTATCAACCGTGCCCCTATCAACCATCCCATGATTTCGCAAGGCTTTAGCTTTCAAATATATCTTTTCATCATTGGT
>CAZEYC010000070.1:0-4852 GCA_964516965.1 uncultured Alphaproteobacteria bacterium
CAAGCTAACTTCCGACAAACTCTTTATTGCTGCTAATAATTATAAAGGAAAACAGGATATCAAATTTTCTGTGGTACGCTACGGCAATGTTATGGGCAGTCGAGGGTCTGTAATACCATTTTTCCTTGAAAGACGAGCAGATGGTATCTTACCAATAACTGACAGAAATATGACGAGATTCAATATCACCTTACAACAGGGTGTAGATTTTGTAATCAGTTGTTTGGGTAAAATGTGGGGTGGTGAACTTTTTGTTCCTAAGATTCCCTCTTACCATATAACTGATGTAACAGAAGCAATAGCCCCGAGTGCCAAACACAAAATTGTCGGTATTAGACCTGGTGAAAAGCTGCACGAGGAGATGATAACCGCTACAGATGCCATAAACACAGTAGAGTTCGATAACTACTATGCCATCACACCAAATTCTGAATACATTTCATGGGACAAAGAGAAATTTTTGCATAAAAGTAATGGTAATCCCGGCAAGTATTGTGAGGAAGGATTCAGTTACAATTCTAAGGATAACAGTCAATTTTTATCAGTAGACGAGATAAGAGAAATGATTATTGAACATGTCCCGGGTGGGGAAGTGCTTGGAGCTGAAAGCCTAGCGCCAAGCTCACAGTGAGAAGATGATTTCCTACGGCAAGCAGTTCATAGACCAAACTGATATTGATACCGTTGTTGAGGTCCTCAAAGGCAATTGGCTTACTCAAGGGCCGAAAGTTGAAGAATTTGAACATGTACTCAAGAATAAATTTGGCGCAAAATATTGTTGTGCTGTGGCGAATGGAACAGCGGCGTTGCACCTGGCGGCATTAGCCCTTGGTTGGAAACCTGGCGATATAGTCATTACTTCACCCATCACGTTTTTAGCCACAGTTAACAGTATTGTCTATGCTGGTGCAACGCCTGATTTTGTGGATATTGATCCTGTTAGCTACACCATTGATGCTAACCAGGTGGAAGAAAAAATTAAAGTCTATCAGTCAAAAGGCAAGAATGTGAAAGCTGTTATAGGAGTGGATTACGCGGGTCATCCCTGCGATTGGGAGGCACTTCGTTCAATTGCTGATCGTTACAAAATCCAACTGGTAAATGATAACAGTCATGCCCTTGGTGCTTGTTATAAGGGAGCCCATAATTATGCCACAAAATACGCAAATGCCGTGATTCAAAGTTTTCATCCTGTCAAACATATCACCACAGGTGAAGGAGGGGCTATTTTGACCAATGATTCTAGAATTGATGAAAAAATACGTTTACTACGAACACATGGTATGACAAGCAATTCTAACATTATGGATAAACATGATGGTCAATGGTACTATGAAATGGTAGATCTTGGCTATAATTATCGAATCACTGATTTCCAGTGTGCCCTAGGTATAAGTCAACTTGATAAACTAGGCAATTTTATCGATAGAAGGAAAAAAATAGCACAGAATTACAATGAAGCTTTTATTAATGACGACAGGTTTATTGTTCCTTTTGTAAACAGTAATGTTAACCATGCTTATCATCTTTATCCCTTGCAGGTGAGGTTTGATAAAACAAGTGTGAGCCGAATACAATTATTCGATGAAATGATGAAAATAAATATCAAGCTTCAAGTACATTATATTCCTGTTCATTTGCAACCATATTATAGAAAAAAATTCGGGTTCAATGAAAACAACTTTCCAATAGCTGAGAAATTTTACTTGAACGAAATATCATTACCAGTATTTTTTGAATTATCTGAGAAAGAAATAAGCTCATTAATTGAGGGAATTGATAGGATTTTGATTAATAAAATGTAAGATAAACATATTATTAGTAACAATTATAATTAAATGGTAAGTCATAAAGATATATCATGTAAAAGGTATCACATTTTATTGATATGATAATAATAATTGACTCTTCTAAAGAATAGGTTCTTTATGAAACTATATAATTTTACGCTATTGTTTTCTAATGATAAATAATTCATTACATCATAAAGGATTGATATTAATCATATTCTTTATGTTATCATGTACTCTTCATTTTGACAAAATATTTCTGGGCGATGATGCTTTAATAAGAATTCATGATTCTTTTGATGCCGAAATAAGCAGATTTAACTCAACAAGTATTCTTCTAAAAGATCACGGTAATTTTTCTTGGTTTCCAACTATTTCAGGAGGTATGCCAGCATATGCCTTTCATCATCCGCCCTATTTCATTTTATGTTTGTTATTAACTTTTATTTCACCATTGTTATTGAATAACGCATTAGCTATTGTTTATTCAACGTTTGCTGGTTTTGGAATGTATTGGTTCTTAAAAGATTATAATAAGAATAATCCGGGGCTATCATTTTTTGGTGGGATAATATTCTTCCTAATTACACAGTTCGATGGTTTTCAAAGTCAAATTATGATCGTTTTCAATTTTGCTTTTCCAATATTTGCAATGAGCTTGTTTTCCTTTACATTTGATGGATCATCTATAAAATTGAGGATTTTCTCGTTAGTATCCTTAATATTTATTACAAGCACATCATCGCCAATTCTAACAATTCCATTTTTTGGATTAATGAGTTTGCTTATAGTTTTTATTTACGATGAGGAAAATACTCTGATAAAACGCGGAATGATAATAAAAGTTATTATATTTTGGTTTGGCTATATATTGATAAATATTCCCGTTATTTATTCATTATTCGATTATATTCCGTTTGCTCAAAGAAAATATTCATCTACAGGTGAGATTACAACTTTCGCTTGGAATTTTCTGAAAAGATCATATATTAATTCAATTAACCACGGTCTCAATTCAACATTATTGTTTGTAATGATAGGATTTTTTCCATTAGCATATTATTCAGCAAGAGTCAGGAAAGTTTCATTGTTAATCATTGTTCCATTTATAATTGGAACAATATTTATACCACCTATACCTCAATTTCTTTCTGGTACAATATTTCAAAAAATGGATTTAAGCCACTTTTATTTTTTATTACCATTTAGCATTGTTGTTTTTTCAATAACTTCTTTAAGTGAATCAATTTCGAATAATAAAGTCCCGTTACGGCTATATTGTTTATGTTCGGCCATGGGATTATTATTTCCAATTCTTTTTTCTAGATGGTTTTTTTGGAATAATTATTTTGATTTAATGAAAACTTGGTTGAACATAATAACATTTTTTTCAATGTTAATCATATTTTTGATTAATAATCCATATGTAATTGATATAAATAAAATGAAAAAGATTGGTTATTCATTATTGGTAATGGCTTTATTTTTTAATGAATGGGTTTTTGGATTAATATTTTCAAATGATGGTGAATTGTTATATAATACTATGATTAAATTTCGTACGAGTGAATTAACCCTGGCTGCTTTGGGCTTAATTTTCTTAATTTTTTATAAAAATCAAAAAACTGTTTTTTCAAAACTCTGTTAGTTTATGATTTCAAAAGTTTTTAGGATAATATTTTATATTTTTTTGTCTATAGGCTCCATTATATTAGTACGTTTGTTAAGAATTTCTCATGAACATACTCCATATTATCAATATTTCAATCATTCAAAACTTTATCAAATGTCTAAAGATGAAAATATCCAACCCTTCAGAATGGGTTCTCTTTATACTTTCCCAGGCATTATTCAATATTATGGAATTGAAGGTGTTGATTTAAGGTCTCCATTATTTTCTAGGTTTTATCAAGATTATTTTAGGGAGATTGTTAACCCTCAATTAGATACTGAGATTAAAAAAAATGAGTTTAATAACGATTGGTATCAATTAAGCTTAACTCAAACACCTGGTGATCACATTGAATATAGAAAAAATATTCATAGAGTAATCAAAGCATTGAATGATTTAATTAATGAAAATATAACAATAAATTTTTTCAATGTGTCATTCAAGACAGCTAGAACTGGGATGCCTATACCGATATCTTATTTGCGGAATAAAATAAAAATAAAAGAAATGATTCGTAACTACGCTGATTATCAAAATGGTAATGCTACTTTACCTAAATATAGCGATTTAATTAACGAACTTGAGGAAAATTCAACTTTCCTTAATGTACATTTATTATTATCTATTAATACAAAGTATATCATTTCTCCCTACTATGATTCGTATTTGGATTCAGTTTCATCTAAAATAATCATATCTAAAAGTAAAACAACTGAAGACAATAATTTTCTTACTAGGCCGCTTAAGAGATTAATATCTAATTTTGAAGATCCTTATGGTTCAATATTTTACATTTACAAACTCAAGAATGTTTTTGAAAGAGGTTATCTTGTTAAGAATGCTCTTGTACTATCAAACGATAGGGAGGTATTAAATGCATTGGCCAATGAATCAATTGATGGGTTAAGAGATAAAGTGTATTTTTCTTCCAAAGACGTCTTTTTTTCTGAAAAGCTTTATGAAAAAGGAGAACATCCTGAAAGCAATGAATTGAATATCTCTCAGTATAGTCCTGATAAAATTGTTTTTGAAGGTAAAACATCATCTCCAATCTTTCTGATTGTATCAAACAGTTTTCACCCCAACTGGGAGGTTTCAATTAACGGAAAGAAGTCGGAGATTTATCGAGCGAATCATGCATTTCAAGCTATTCATATAGACAATGCTGGTGAGTTCACAGCGGTATTTGAATATAATGACCCGTTTCTATGGGAAACGCATTTAGCTGTTGCAGTAGGATATGTGTTTGTCATTTCCGTATTTTTTATTAGAAATAATAAGGATCATATAAGTACATAAGGGATCTAGTCTTAGGATAATGAACAAAATTCTGGTCACTGGCGGCGCCGGCTATATCGGCTCAACTCTGGTGCCGATTCTCCTTAAACAA
>CAZEYC010000071.1:0-4841 GCA_964516965.1 uncultured Alphaproteobacteria bacterium
GAAATAAATTTTTTTTAAATAGTTGGGATCGTTTTTTAATTGCATTGCCTTTTGGAAAAGGATCATTTGTTTGGGGAAAACCAATTAAAATTAAAAGAAAAATCACTCAAAAAGAGGATTTAAAATTTACTAATAAATTAGAAAATGAATTAAATAAATTAACAAAACAAGCTGATAAATTAGTCATTTAATAAAAAAATAAATTGTTACAAAAATTCTTAATTTTTTTTAGATTTAGTTATCCAATTTTTTGGAGAAAAAAAAGTAATATTTTATATAAATTAATTATTTTGGTTTTATTACCATTAAGTCTTTTATTTTTTTTAATTTCTTCAATACAAAAAAGGATACAAAAAAGTAATAAAATTGGTGTACCTGTAATTTGTATCGGAAATTTAGTTGCTGGCGGGTCTGGAAAAACACCAATGGTATTGCATTTATTAAAATTATTAAAAAAAAGGGGTCTTAACATACATGTAGTTTCAAGAGGTTACGGCGGAAATTTGAAAGGTCCTATAAAAGTTGAAAAGGAAAAACATACATTTGATCAAGTTGGTGATGAAGCTTTGCTAATTGCAAAAGAAAATAATATTTGGATTTCTAAAAATAAGTACGCTGGTGTTTTTGCTGCAACATTAAATGGTGCAGATTTAATTATTTTAGATGATGGTCTACAAAACAATTCTATAAAAAAAGATTTGAACATAGTTGTTGTTGATGGTGAATTTGGATTTGGTAATGGTTTAATTTTACCTGCTGGTCCGTTAAGAGAACCATATAAGCAAAGATTAAAAAAATCAGATATTCTAATCTTGTTAAATAATGATAAATATAATATTCAAAAAAAAATTAATAAATATATACCTATTATTAAAGGTAAAAGTTTCATAAAAAATTATAAAAATCTGATTAAAAAAAAATTGGTAGTTTTTTCAGGAATAGGAAGGCCTGAAAAATTTTTAAATTCTCTAAAAAAGAAAAATCTAAATATATTAAAATTCTTTTCTTTTCCAGATCATTACGCTTATTCTAAAAATGATTTAAATAAAATTATAAACTATTCAAAAAATAACAACGCTATACCTGTTACTACATTAAAGGATAAACAAAGAATTAACCGTGATTTAAGAAAAAAAATATACTTTGTAGATTTAGAAATTAAATTAGAAAAAACAGATGTGTTAAGTAAGAAATTAAAATTAAAAAATTGTATAAAATAAAAAAAAAAATTATTTATATTTTTGAAGGTTTATTACTTTTCTTAGTCTTTATTCTTCTTAAATTATTATCTGTCAATTCTTCTTCTAAATTAATGGGTTTTATTTCAATGTTAATAGGACCAAATCTTGGCATATCAAAGAAGGCCTATAATAATATTAAAAGTGTATTTCCTAAAAAAAATGATAAAGAAGTAAATAAAATAATAAGAGAAATGTGGAATAACCTGGGCAGGGTCATTGGAGAATATCCACATTTAAATAAACTTTTACCAAAAAAAAGAAATAGTAAAATCCTTATAAAGGGAAAAAAGAATTTATTTCTAGTAAAAAAAAAAAATATTCCAGCAATATTTTTTTCTGCGCATCTAGCTAATTGGGAAATAGCACCAATGATAGCAATTAAAAATGGAATTCAAGTTTTAACTATTTATAGAAAGCCAAATAATCCTTACGTTAGTTTTTTGCTAAGCTATATTAGATCAAACGTTCCTCTAGCACCGAAAGGACCATCTGGAGCAAAACAATTAATTAAAGCTTTAAGAAATGGCACAAGCATAGGACTAATTGTTGACCAAAAAATGAATGATGGAATTAGAGTTAATTTTTTTAATAAACCAGCTATGACCGCACCGGCTTTAGCACAATTGGCTCTAAAAATAAAATCAATAATAATTCCAGTTCAAATAGAAAGATTAAATGGAGTAAATTTTCAAGTTACTTTTCATAAACCTCTGAAAATTATTAAAAATAAAAAATTTAAAACTACAAAACAAATTATGACTGAAGTAAATATAATAATTGAAAAATGGATTAGAAAAAGACCTAACCAGTGGTTTTGGCTTCATAAGAGATGGTAATAATTTAGAATTTTGGTTGATTTTCAAATATTTTAACAGGATCAACGGATATATTAAAAACATTTACTCTCCAATCAAGATGAGGGCCTGTTGATCTACCAGTAGAACCGACCTCTGCTATTAATTCTCCTTTTTTAATTTTATCTCCTTTTTTTACGTAAGTCTTATGTAAATGAGAATAAATTGAATTTAAACCCAAGCCGTGGTTCAAAATTATCATTTTTCCGTTAAAAAAAGTATCTTCAAAAACAAAGGTCACTTCAGCATCCGTAGGAGCAATAATTTTTGTACCTAATGGTGCAGCAATGTCTATTCCATAATGAGGTCTTCTTGGTTTTCCATTCAATACTCTCTGATTTCCATATTCTCCTGTAATAATTCCTTTAACTGGCCAAATAAAGCCTTTTTTATAAAGAGTATCATTTAAAAAAAAATTTTTTGATTTTGAAATTAATTTTGATTCTTGTTTGATTCTTTTTAATTCAGTATCACTAGGTGTAACTTTATTCTTTGGCAAGCCATCAATTCTTTGAATTTTATAATTTCTTGAAATAATTTTTATTTCATGTTGTTCTTTTTTTTTTTTTGTAACAACTGTAAGAATATTGTTCTTTTTTTCTTCGCGTTTTATTCCTAAAATAAAGTCTCCTTGTTTGTTTACAAAAATTTTTTGGTTATTAAAAAATATTTTATTTTTTGGATCTGTTTTACCAAATAATAACCCACCTTGGATAAAATTTCCCTGTAGTTCTAAAGAATTGGATAAAACTTCTTGTGTTGATGGATTTATAAAATAAAGAAAAATAAAATAAAAAAGAAAAAAGAATTTAAATATTTTATTTTTTTTTAGTAATTGCTTTAATTTTTCCATCATAGAAATTTATTGAAATAATTGTATTATTTTTAATATTTGCTGAATTAGTAATAAAAGAATTATCTTTAGCATTTTTTAAATAAACATAACCTCTTTTAAGAGTATTAATATGAGATCCAATATTAAATTTTGTTTTTATATGATTTAAATTTTCTTTAATTCTATTAAAAAATCTAGGATCACAACTATTAAATCTTTTTTTTATTTTTTCAAAATTTTCATATTTTAAGGAAAAAGTAACATTGTATTTAGGTATCTTATTAAAAAATGAGATTAAATTCTTTTTTTTTTCTTTGAAATAAAATTCGTTATTTTTTTTAAATCTTAAAAAATTACTTTTTAATGTTAACATTAATTGTTTCCTCTCTGGCACAACTAATTTTGCTGCATGAGATGGGGTTGCAACAGTAACATCTGCAACATTATCTATTAAATTAATATCTGGTTCATGACCTATTGCTGAAATTATAGGAATATTTGATTTAAAAACTCCTTCTACAATTTTTTCGTCATTAAAACACCATAAGTCTTCAATACTACCGCCACCTCTTGCAATAATAATAATATCTGGTTTATCAGAATTTACTTTTTCATTAAAAAAATTAATTGCATTTACTATATCGCTAACAGCTTTATCTCCTTGAACAGTTACAGGGAAAAGTTTGATCCTTCTTGAAAATCTCTCATAAATTATTCTTTTCATATCTTCGATAACTGAACCAGATGGAGAAGTTATAATACCTATAGTATTTGGTATAAAAGGAATTTTTTTTTTATATTTTTTATCAAACCATCCTAATTTTTTAAACTTTACTCTTAATTCTTCTTTAATTTTAAGAAGTTGCCCTTCTCCTTTAACAGAAATAGAGTCAACATCTATCTGAAACTTGGAATCTCTTCTTGTATATGCAGTTACCTTACCAGTGCAAATAACTTCTAAACCATCTTTGGGTAATAATTTTAAGTATGGGATCTTATTTCTTTTAATAATTGCGCTAATTACATTCTCATCATCTTTAAGAGTAAAATAAATTTCAGGATATTTATCCCCAGTTTCCCCAGAAATTTCTCCTTTTATTTTTACATAGCTATACTTATCTTCAAGTAAATCGGTAATTTCCTTAGTAATCTCAGATACGCTGAATACTGGAATATTATCATTGTTTAAATTATCTATTAATTTATTGTCAGTCATTTTATTTATAATTATGATAAATTTATTAAAAAAAATTAATATAAAAAAATTTAATTGAAAGTTTTAGTTTTAGGATCTGGTGGAAGAGAACATGCATTGTGTTGGGCAATATCTAAATCATCTTTATGCAAAAAACTATATTGTATACCTGGAAACGCAGGCATTGATCCTATAGCAGAATGTAAAAATATTAAACTTAATAACTTTAATTCCATAAAAAGCTTTATAAAAAAAGAAAAAATTAATTTTGTAATAGTTGGACCTGAAGAACCGCTTGTAAACGGAATTGTCAACAAACTAAATAAATTAAAAATTAAAGTTTTTGGTCCAAATAAAAGAGCATCAATATTAGAATCTTCCAAGAGTTTTACAAAAGATTTTTGCAAAAGAAATAACATACCCACAGCAAATTATAAAAAATTTAAAAATTATATTGATGCTATAAATTATATTCAAAATATTAACTATCCAATAGTAATCAAAGCAAGCGGGCTAGCAGGTGGAAAAGGTGTATTTATATTAAAAAATAAAATCGAAGCAAAAAAAACTTTAAAAAATATTATGGTAAAAAGAAAATTTGGAAATTCCGGTAGAGAAGTAATTATAGAAGATTATCTTATTGGAGAAGAAATGAGTTGTTTAACTCTAGTTGATGGAAAAAATTATATACCTCTTTTATTATCTCAAGATCACAA
>CAZEYC010000072.1:0-4817 GCA_964516965.1 uncultured Alphaproteobacteria bacterium
TAATTATTCGTTTTCTTTTAACTAACCATTGTAGATAAAAAAAATCTATTGTTTCCACATCTAAATCTTTTCTTTTTAGATTTTCTTCTTTAAGCCTTCTCTCTATATGTTCACCTAAAGTAGGTTCATACTTCATAGTGCTACTTGCTGTATGCTTCTATGCTTTCTTGCCACTATAGTTAGGATTTCCAAAATTCTTTTCTAGCCATACTTGTCCTATAGCAGCAACAAACTCCTTACCCCAGCCAGGACATTCACTCACGGCTTTTACTTCTTCTTTTACTTCTTCTTTCACTGCTTGTTTTTCTACAGCTGGAGTTATACTTTCAGTCACAATTGCTCTAACTTGGGCTGGTGTCATCGTGCGTTCAGGTACTATATCTTTTCTCTTTGCGCGTCTACTTATCCACCAACCAACTACAGCACCGCCAAGTATCAGGGCTATATGTTCAATCCATAATATAGCTAATTTACTAAACATCCATGATTTTTCCATTACTCTCCTCACTAACTTTAGTGCTTTGTTTAATAACCTTTTAAATGTTTCTATAACTGGTTCTTCTCCATATTTTCTTAAAAACCAGTCTAAAGTAAACATCGATAAAATTGTTCCAATAACAATTCCTAATTTTGTCATCCTATCACTCCATTTCTCCGTGCTTCTTCTTTACCCTTATTCCATTGACGTAACATGCTATTTGCTTTATATCCTATAATAAAACCAGTCAACATAATTAAAAAGAACTCAGTCATGAATGTTGCAAATACTCTATACCCTAATGTGAAAATACCTATATCTTCCATTTTATTCTCCCTTTAGTATTTAATGCTTCTTACTAATATCATTAAGTAAATCAAGAACCTTCCACTGAAAGGTTTTTTCTTCTTGTTTTTTATAACCATATGAGGCACAAATTATACCTGTTATCCAAGCTATAACAAAAGTACATACTCCCCACATCAATGCTATTGTGAGTGTTTCACTCATTTGTTTGTTCTCCCTTTTCTTTCATTTTACTATATTGTTTTTTGTATTTTCTGTAAACCTTATTCATTCCTTCCATCTGGTTTTTTGTAATTTTATATCTAGTCTCAACATATTCTTTTACATCTTTAATAAATGGTAAAGCAGAATATTGTGCTTTGTAATATGAACTTTTATTTTTATCTACATATTCAACAATTTCATATATTTTTTTGATTTTCTCTACTATAGGTTGAATCTCATGCTTTATTTTGATTTGCTTAACAATATCATATCTGGGATCAGACATAATGTTAAGAACTGCATTATGCATTTTCTGTGTAAATTGTCTATCACCAGAAATTAAAACATTATACATAGATATAATAAAATCATTTTTATCATTATTTTTAATAATGATATCTAATGCTTCTATTTCTTTAGAGTATTTAGAAGCGTATTCTTCTTTGCGTTTTAATATTTCTTCTGTACGTTGAGACATTAAGAGATATAACTATATGTTTAAAAAAATTAAGATTTTAATTTGTCGTTTGAAATTTCTTCTTCTTTAGTCCACCATTCATAGGGCTTTTTAATTTCTAGTGTTTTAAACGTTTTGTCGTAAATAGAAACATTTCCATTTTCTATATCAATAATATATTTTCTATCTCCTGTTGTATTGAATAAAGTTCTTAAAACACTATCTAATCCATATGCAATAGTTTCTGTATCTTTTATTTTCCACATATTCTTTTCATGAAGTTTTTCTGCAACAACCTTCATTTATTCTAAAGCCATTTTCCAAAATTTTTAGTAAGTTTAAAATTTGTTTTACCATCCCAGAACTTATACTGTTTTTGTGTTTTTGTGTTTTTAGAAGATTGAGGTTTAGAATTTGCTTTCTTTTTCTTTGTCATAACATTGTTCTCCAACTTTTTGATTAACTTTTTCATATATAAATATATATATTTTTCAGAAAAATTAAAAAAATGTTTGTTTTTTGATTATAGTTTTATTTGTTATTGTATAAATTTGTCTTTATTTGTAACCGTCCTATATATTATTATAATTTATATTATATATTATTATAATAATATATCCTTTCCTAACTCTCTCAGTTAATAATTATTTGCCACTTTAAGTTTTTTGATCAAAAAAAATATTTTTTTTAAATTAATATAATATGCTCTTGGAAAGATTCTCACTTTCAGCTCCAATCAATATACCTTCCTGCCCTCCGTAGGCCTCTTACGCCTGCCATGACTTGACCTCAATTGATTATTATGTTGTTTACACCACAAGAACATATTATTTCATAAGAAACTTTTTATTCATTGTTTTTGCAACGTCGATAATATTTGTTGGATCAATAAAATGTGAATCTTTTCCATACATCTTTTTGAAGCTTTCATTATTTTCACCATCTTTCCTTCTACCTTCAATAAAATAACTAATAACTTTAATTCCAAGCATCTTCATATTATCAATTTGCTTACGTGTATGATCGTATGCTACATCGAGACGATAAGAAACATATTCATCATAATTACTGCCAGCAGTAAATATTGGCATACCATCTGAAAAATTAATGAAATAAGATTCTTGATTATTAGTTCCTGGAATTAAATCATCAGATATAGAAGCATAACAAAGTCCTTCAGGAGTTGATCCACTACAATCTAAATATTTAAAAAGTTGATTGACTTTAGTTAGATTATCTTTTCTAGAATCATATATTACTACAAGCAGTGGTGTATTCGTTGCAGCTCGACCATAAGAATAATGTGTAGCTCTTAGAGTCACAACAACTTCAATGTTCCCTGCCATGTTGCAAGCTTTTATCATAGCAACTGTTGAAGTCATAGCTTTATTCCATTTTGTTCCACTCATAGAACCAGACGCATCTATAGAAATATGAAGATATGCTTTGTTATATTTTTCTATAATTGATTGACTAAAAATATTTTCATTTTCAAATCCTAGTTCAGCCAACAGTCTACGATCAATTTTTCCAGAATCTTTTCTAGTAAACTTAGTTGTTTTTGTTTCTCCTCTTACTTTTAATTTCTTTCCTAATATTGTTCCAAGTCTTAATCCCTCTTCAACAAAGTTACTACTATCATCTCTATCATAACGATCACCATGCCACAATCTAGACACAGCAAATATATTAGAATCAATTATCTTTTTTGTTAAGTTCTTAACAACTAGACATTTTATAGATTTTAAATCGTTATATGCATCTTTGAATTTAACTTCTTTTTGTAAGCAACCTGATTCTTCAATAGCTCTAATAGAATCAAAATCTTTCTTAGATAATCCTGGTTTCTGAACATTACCAGAAAGAAATTTATCTAATCTTTTAAGTGCATTTTTCAGCTGCTTTTCTTCACTTTCAGTTAAAGGTTTTAATTCTTTATTAGCTCTGTTGTCTGAATTTTTATATTCTTTATCGAGCTCTTCATTGTCTGAATTTTCATATTCACTGTCAAAATTTTCATTATCAAATGAACTACCATCTATATCTCCCATTTGATTTGGATTGTCTTCACTTGATCCTACTTCTTTTTCATTTGTATTTAGTTTCTTATCTGGTAAACTATTTAAAATAACATCATAAATTTTAAATGCCAAATCTAGACTCTCTTCTGTTGATTTTAATCTTGAAATGTTTTTAAGATCAAGTAAATTTGAGATCTCTTTTAATCCAGCTAAAGCTGTTAAGTCGCGATTTCTATTATGAAGACCAAGAATTCTAAAGATATATGAATCCCAATCTTCTGTTCTATACTTTGTAGATCTTAAAGCTTTATTAATGATATTACAATAGAAATATTTCTTATACAATACATGATAATATCCCTTATATCCTGGAGAAGTTGTAAATACATATTTGTCTACTCTTCTATCTTCAACATAGTTAAGAATTTTATGTATATGATTCGTAACTTCATACTGTTCGTGGCCTTTTGTCTTAGCTTTAAGAATAATCTTATCTACTCTTTTTTTGCTATAATTTTGTAAGCCTCGATATTGAAGAACATCAAAGACAGCCAAGTCAGTAAGTAATACATGGCTGCCTTCATGGAGAGCTATACCTACGGCAAGATCAAAATTCTTATCGGTTAAATTTGAACCAATAACAACCTCTTCACCTGTCGTATATGAATTTGACTCTTTGTTTTTACTAAAGGAAACAGGGATATGTTTGCCGGCCATAATATAGACAAAATTACTAATAGCCATTCTATAGCCAGCCAAAGCAATAAGATCTTTCCCACGCTTAACTCGTTTTTCGTGTATATCTAATAACTCATCAACAGATTTATCACGAAGCCAGAATTGGGAAAAATTATTCAACTTTTTCATTATTATTTATTCTCCAATTGTGGTTATGAAACTACAGAAGCTCCCATTTCTTCTTCGTTGAATAAGTTATCTTCGTCTTCAAACAGCTCATCATCAGTTCCATCTTCAATGAACTTCTGTACAATTTGCATAACGAATGTTCTTTCACTATCAACTCCACCACTGGAATCATATTGTGGATATATTGTAATTTCAGCTGCATCTTTAAGAGCAAAACCATCATACAACAATCCTGCAATTTCTACAGAAGTTCTAGTAGAAATACCACTTTCGATTCTGGGGTTTTCATTGCTGCTTTCGTTTCTAGTTAAAGAAGAGATTTGTGCTACATCTGAAAGTCTGTTATTATCAATATTAGGGAACATATATTTAAGTAGTTCAAGTTCCTCTTCTTTATTGAGAACATCCATTTCAATAATAGTGAATCTATCTCTCAATGCACGATCAAGTGCTCTAGTTGCTGTATATTCATTTCCAATATTAG
>CAZEYC010000073.1:0-4813 GCA_964516965.1 uncultured Alphaproteobacteria bacterium
CATAATTTATTACAACATGATTATCGTTTAAAAGAGATTTAACAAAATTTGATCCTATAAATCCAGCCCCACCGGTAATAAAAAACTTTGACATCTTTTATATTAATTGAACAAAATGTTTAACAAATAATTCTGAAGCATGCTTTCCTAAAATGTACTTTTTATATTTTTCTTGTGCATTTACAGCAATAGTTTTTGATAAAGCATAATTATTAAAAGAATTTTCCATAATTTTTATTATATCTGTTAAATCCCATTTTATAGGTATATAAGTTTTATCTTTAATATACCAATCAGGCCAAGTGCAAAAAGAAGACATGTTTGGTTTAATTAATATCGCTCCTTTTGTAAAAGTTTCAAAATCTCTTGGACACAATTCTCCCCATCCAAAAGGAGATATGCTAAATTTACTTATTGATAATTCATTTAGATATTTTTTTCTACTTATTTTACTAAAATTTATTTTATTTTCTAACATGCTTACAATCTTTCTTCTTTGAAAAGAAATAGTTTTTCTATAATAATCAAAACCAATTCTACAAGAAAAATCATTACTTCTTTCAACTTGGGGTTTGACAAGTTTTACGCTATCAAATAATAAAAATTTTGATGGTATAAAAGAAAATATTTTTTGTAAAATGTGCGATAAATTTCCATAATTAACTAATCCCATATTCCATGAAATCTTTATTTTTTTTAACAATTTTTTGTTCTTAACTGGAGTTGAGTACTGATGATCATTATCATAAATTTTAAATTTCTTATGATAATAATTTGTAAAGTACCTGCCACCATAATGTGGTTCTAAATACTTTTCCAGATCTTTTAAAATTTGTCCTTTCCAATACTCAGAAAATATAGGAAGAATTTCAGATTTTATTTGCCCAGCATTATCTGCTGTATCAGCAAAAATTATTTTATTTGTTTTGTTTTGAATTAAACCTATTTTTTCTAAAAATTTTTTTTTTTCATCTTGCTTTAAATTTCCATAAAATCTACTATCGACAATAGCTATATCACAATTTTCAAAATCATCATTAAGTCTTTGAAATAGCTTGAACTTTATACCATTTTCTAAAAAAGTTTTTTGATTCTTTAAAATTGGATAAATAAAACAATAAGAACAATGATCGTGAAAAAAATTATCAATTGTTAAAATGTTTATAGTTTTCATTTCACCTTTACAATTTTTTTATCTTCAAAAAGATAATTATTATGAGCAATATTCCTAAAAATCTTCTTATGTGAAATAATGACAATTGTTACTTGTTTTAATGATTTTTTTATAAGGTTAATAAGTCTCTTTTCATTTTTAAGATCTAACGCGCTTGTTGATTCATCTAAAATTAAAATCTTTGGTTGTCTTAAAAGAGCTCTTGCAATTGCTATTCTTTGTCTTTGCCCTCCAGACAATTTTATTCCAAATTTCCCTATATCAGTATCAAGCTTTTTAGGCAACGAATTAATTAAATTTAATATATTTAATTCTTGTAAAACTGTTTTAATTTGTGCATTTGTTACATTTTTTGTACCTTTTGTAAAAATATCTTTTATTGTTCCTGACATGAATGAAAAATCCTGTGATACATAACTAATATTGCTTCTCCAAAAATTCATATCAATTTTATTTAAATTCTTTCCATCAACAAAAATTTTTCCATTGTTAGGTTTGTACAATCCAACTATTAAATCAACTATTGTTGTTTTTCCTATGCCAGATGGTCCTTGTATTAAAGTTATTTTTGAAAAAGGTATTGTTAAATTTATTTTATTGAGAATTTCTTTTTTATGATAATTAAAAGTTAAGTTTGAAAATTTTAAATCTTTTTTATATGTAATTCTTTCATTGCCTTTATAAATTTCTTTAAACTTTTTACTTTTATTAATAACATCTTTGACAAGTATATATGCATTATGTGACATTAAAATTTTTTGTAATTGACTTTGAGTTCTTGATAAAATCATGATATTTCTAACAAAAATAACTATAAAAGCACCTAGTTCTGGAACGGTTAGATTTAGTGGTAATAAAAAAAAGTAAAACATAAAACCACAAATAATTATTACCATTGGTTCTGTTAAAGAATTTCTTAGAACAGTTAAAGTATCGAGATGAGTCTGAAATTTTCTTAATAATTCTATTTTTTGTTTAATGTTTGAAATTATTAAATTTACAAACCCCATTGCTTTCACAGGTTTTAAATTATTTATATCATCGTTAAAACTTGAGAGTAAATCTCTCATTGATAAATTCTCTTTTAAAGAGTATTTGTCTGCTAAAACAAGTAATTTATTTAAAAAAATGAAAATAATAAAAACAAGAGCAATGACAAGTAAAGAAAACTTCCAATTTAAGAACATACTTAAACTAATAAGTAGTATTGAGAATATAACTCCCTGCCCTGTGGCAAATAATTGATTAAAACATTTCCCGGAATTTTGTGTTTCTTTACTTAAAGTGGCACTTATCGAACCAGCAGATAATTCTATAATATGACTCCATTTTGCTTTAAATATATTATTAATAAGCTGTTGTCTTAAAAAACTTGTTATATATACACAATATTTAACTGCAATTAAATTAGATAAAAATAAGAAGCAAGATTTTAAAATAACTAAGAATATTAAAATAATTAATAATATTTTTATATCTAATAAAAAAGGGAATGATTCAAAAAAATTATTTATTATAGAATTATTTGATATTGGGCCTTCTTTATTTACTAATACTGCAATAATAGGTAGTAAACTAATTAATCCTATTGTTTCAATAAAACCAGCTAGGATAACAAAAAATTGGGCTGACAATGTTTTGTAAAATGATATATTGAGACTTTCTTTATACAAAAACTTTAACAAATAGAATAATTTTTTTAAATAATTCACGATTTAATCTTTCCTTTTATGAAAAAATTTCAAATATTAAAAATAAATAAATTAGATATTTATACAAAAATTTTTTTTATCCTTTTATTTTTTTTTATTTTATTTCAATTTGCAGTATACAATAATATAAAATTTTATTTTCCTGAAGGCATAACTGGTTCAGATGATGCTTATCATGAACCAGCGGTTAATATTATTAAATATAAAATTTATGGCCTTATTCATCAAAATGAAATTTTTCCAGTAACTACTAGACCACCTTTATATTCTGTTTTTTTATCATTTATTTATTCAATATTTGGTGAAGAGAGATTCGTAGGTATTATTTTTAATAACTTATTTTTAATTCTCTCAATAATAATTATTTTTTATGCAGGAAAGAAAATTTCTAGCATTATAGGATTAACAGCATCTTCTTTAGTAATGCTTGACTCTGTATATTTGGAGCAAGCTAATATTCTACAAAGTGATATATTTTTTTTATTTTGTTTATCTTTTTTTCTATTATTCTTTATAAAGCTTATCATTGATAAATATTCAATAAAAAATCTATTAATTGTTATTTTTTTTATGTTGTGTGCCACTTTTACTCGCTCACATGGAATGTATTTATGGATAGCAGTTTGTATAACATTGTGTTTCTTAAAAGACATAACTAAAAAGCAAAAAATAATTTCTATATTTATAGTTGTTTTTATATATTCATTTTCAACCAACATATGGAAATATAGAAATTATAAAGTATCTGGAAATTATATATGGTCTTCTGTAATAGTTACTCATTTAGTAAACTTCTTTGTATCTGAAATTTATCAAGAAGAATATCATATATCAAATAAAGATGCTGACCTAATATTAAAAAAAAAATATAAAAATATAAAAAATTGGAATGAAGACGAAAAAAATAATAACTATTCAGTTACTGCGGAGCAAACAAAATTTGCTATTAAATTGGCTTTTGAAACAGTAAAAGAATATCCAATAAGTTCTTTTAAAAGTATGTCAAAAAATATGCCAGAACTCTATTTGAGCACTCCTCCAACTATATATTCCTCTTTCTTTAGTCATGATAAATTAGTTACATGGAACACTTTAATAGAGAACCCACCTGAAATATATGCAAAAAATTATTTATCTAGATTTTTTGACAGATATTTATCCTTTTTTGATAATAACTTTTATTTTGTACCTTTATTATTAGTTTTAAATAAATTTATTATTATTCTCACTATAACTTTTGCAATAATTAAATCTTTTAATGTTTTTAAAACAAAAGATACTAAAGAAAAAATAATCATAATAGCTTTGGTGTCTTATATTGTAGTCCTTACAGTAGTGGGCACTTTATCTACTGAAGGACGATTTCGAATGTCAATAATGCCAGCTATGAATTTTTTGGCTATGATGTTTCTTTTTAACAAAAATAAGTTAAAAATTTTATAATTTCCATTCTTGTGGATTAATGAATTTAGATTCATTAACAGCAAATTGTTGAAAATTTAATTTTTTTTCTTTATCAATTTTTTTTATAGTTTGAATTAATTGTAATAATTCTTGTGGTCTATTAATTCCAATAAAAAAATATTTTATTCTTCTCTGCATAAACATAAAAAGTAAACTACCTTCGTATTGAGTTAAGTTATTTTTTTTTAGAAATAATTGTAATTTTATAATTTTTTCTTTTATTGGATTAAAAAATTTTGGTATTTTTTTTTCATCCATTAATAAAAGACCTTGTAAAAAAACTGATCTGGCATGTATTTCTATATTTTTATACTTCGTAAAAATAAATTCATTTTTAATAAATCTTTGATCAAAAATATTACAGGGTATTTGAATAATATCTGGCTTAAAAAAATTTAATACTTTTTCAGTATCTTTTATATTATATAAAGAAATGCCAATTTTATCTGTCAAACCTTCTCTT